>JAZASQ010000058.1:0-11576 GCA_036343235.1 Lachnospiraceae bacterium | reverse complement strand
GATGCGCCCTACTATGCCCGGGAGCTCTACGGGGACACGGTGCTCTATATTTTCATATTTTCATTCATGGCCGTATCCCCCTTCAATACGGTCCTGTCGCGGTATCTGGCCGACGCTGTCTTTGATGAGCGCTACGACGATGTCCGGCCCTGTTTCCGCCTGGGTCTCTGGATCAACGCCGCCTTCGGTTCGGCCTTTGCAATCCCCTTCTGCGTCCACGAATATCTGGCCGGACAGGTTCCCCTCTACTATGTCGTCACGGGCTATTGCGGGTTCATGGCGGTCCTGCTGGTCTTCTACGGCATGCTCTATCTTTCCGTGACGAAGGATTACCTGCGGATGTCAATCTACTATGCTGTCGGGATGCTGATCACCTTCCTCCTGGCCCTGTTTTTCAACAGGGTCCTCAAGTGGGAGGTGACCTATTCGATCCTCCTGGCCCTTGTCATCGGCTTCACGGTCATAGCGGCCCTGGAAACGGCCCTGGTGCAGGCCTGGTTCCGGGGGGACAGCAAGAGCTACAAACCTGTGCTTTCTTACTTCCGTAAGTTCTGGCAGCTCATGGCCATTAATTTCCTCTATACCATAGGGCTCTATATCCACAACTTTGTCTTCTGGGCTTCGGACGACCATGTGGTCATCGCGAAATCCTTCGTCACCTTCATGCCCTATGACCTGGCCACGTGTCTTGCCATGTTTACGAACATCTCCGCCACGATCATTTTCATCAGCCGGGTGGAGATGGGCTTCGAAGGCCGCTACAAGGCTTACTCCGAGGCGGTCATCGGCGGCCGCTTCCGGGATATCCGCTTGGCCAAGAGCCGCATGTTCCGCAGCCTTTCCGAAGAACTCCTGACCCTGGCCCGGAGCCAGTTCATCATCACGGTCGTCATTTTCCTTCTCTGCCAGGTGCTCCTGCCCCGGATGGGTTTCGGCGGCAGTACGCTGCGGATCTACAACTGCCTCTGCGTCGCCTATTTCGTCCTCTTCCTCATGTATGCGGAGATCCTTTTTCTCTACTATTTCACGGACTTTTCCGGGGCCCTTCTGACCACGGTCCTTTTCTGCTTCGTGTCGCTTTTCGGCAGCATTTTTTCCAGCGGCCTGCCGGAAATATGGTACGGGCTGGGCCTCCTTCTGGGCTCGCTTGCGGGATTTTTAACCGCCTACTTCCGCCTGCAGTGGATGGAGAAAAACCTGGACAAGCACATTTTTTGTGAAGGGGAGCTTATCAAACGCGTGCGGCAGAAGAAGCCGGAGGGGAGGGTGTACGGGGAGTAGGCGGCGAGGCTTCTCTTGCTGGCGGCCGGGCAGGGGCCGATGGCGGGGAAAGGAGCAGGGGAAAGGAGAAATTCCAGGTTTGAAAGAAGAATCTTCTCCTCTGATGGGGAGCAAGGCTGGGGCAGGAGCAGGGGAAAGGAGAAATTCCAGGTTTGAAAGAAGAATCTTCTCCTCTGATGGGGAGCAAGGCTAGGGCAGGAGCCGGGGAAAGGAGAAATTCCAGGTTTGAAAGAAGAATCTTCTCTCTTCCGGCCGCGTCCGTTTGGAGCCAGAAGCGGAACAAGGAGAAATTTCCGGGTTTTTAGAAGAAACTACTCCTCTAGCTGGGAGCAAGGCTGGGGCAGGAACAGGGGAAAGAGAGAATTTTCTTTGAGTTTGTCTGTTCTTTCTCTCTTTTTTTCGCGCGGAGATGCGTGCCAAAGGCGAAAAGGGAGAAAAGGTAAGAGGAGCGGCTTATTTTTCTCTTTCTCTTGCAATCAGAGATCCGAGCAATACATCTGGATTGGATGTATTGGCAAAATAGATGGGCTTTCCGGATTTTGGGTCCTTCATGGTAAGCCGCACTTCATAAGCCCCTTCGGGCAGGTCCTTCTTCGGGATGGAAAGAGCCAGCTGTGCCGTGGCTCCGTTGCCCTGCAGGAAGCGGTTGTCGAAGGAAACGGGGTAGAAGAGGGCGTCAGGCTGCTCTGCTAATTCCGTGGCGCGGGTGGGTTTCGTTGCGGCTGCGGGTTCCGTGATGTCTGTAGGTTCTGTGGAGGCTGAAGGCACATTTCTCATTGGAAGAAGAATGAGAGTCGTTTCAAACTTTCGGTAGGCAGGGGCGAACCCTCGGTTTTCTATTGTTATACGGAAATTGAGCCTTCCGGGCGGGGCAGGCTTTACTTCAGCGGAGGTGATGAGATAGCGGTAGCCCAGGTGGGCGCTCACATAGTCATACAGGCTGCATCCGTCAAAGACGCTCTCATTAAAGCTGTTCTTCTTAAAGGTGATTCCATCGAAGGCACTGCGTCCTGAAAGGAACTGCCCCGTATCGGTGCAGTTTTTTTCTTTCCAGGCGGAGATGAGCTTTGGATCATAATCGGCGTTCAGATAGGAAACGTGCATCTGCATCAGGTCACGGATGCAGGCGAGGTAAACGCTGAAGGCCGTGGTGCCGACTGCCTCGCCCCCGTTCGGGACGAAGGTGCAGAGCTTGTCCTGGAAGGAGAGTTCTGCGGGGCGGGTGCAGGGCCGCTCGGGGTACTGTTTCCATGCGGCAGACGGTGTGCCCGTACCTGAAATGGAGGCGGGAACTGCTGCATACGTCCCCAGGTCCGTTTCGGAGCCGAAGATGCCGTCGTTGTAGAGGCCGAGGCGAGCCTTGTGCGAGCCGTCGAAAGCATTTTTCTTTGTGACGGAGAGGGAACTTTCCGTGAACAGGCGCTGCATGACCGGGCGGCGGACGGCGAGAAAGACGGTCGGATCGATGCTCTCGGCAAGGAGCGTGATCAATTCTTTCTGGGCGGCAGATGTTGAAAAGCGGCCGTCGTGCATCTCCCCGTAGGCGCCGGTCAGGCAGCCCTGCAGGATATAGATGCAGTCCGTGTGGCGGTTTACGATGTCGGAAAGCTCTGTGATATGGGTCCGGACGAGGGAAAGGTCCTTCGGCTCTGTATTCAGGGGCTTTCCGTCCCAATCGTAGAGAAAGCGGACGATCAGCTCTATATTATTCTCATGCGCCGCTGAAAACAGGCGGTCAATCCCGGCAAGGGCGGACGGGTCCAAGGGGCGGGACGAATATTCCTGCAGGTTGATCTCCAGCAGGCAGAGGCCTCCGGCCTGGGGTACCAGGAATTCCGCGATCCAGTCCTGGGGGTCTTTTTCGTCAGCTGCCAGATACTGGAGCAGACGGTAGAAGCCGCAATAGGGGTTCTGCAGGGCTTTGGCGGATTCTGTGAAGTTGGCAGGGGTGAAGGTTGCTTTCATAGGCTTGTAAGAATCTTGTTCATTGTGAACAAAATCTGATATCCACCTCGTATTATAGTGTTGTAGCCGTCTAAGACAATATCTGATGTGGCGATAATTGCAATTTCATGATAGAATCAAGACGCAAACATCCGGTTCAGAAAGGAGGGCCTTCCATGACTGCGACTATTGAGAAAATTGTTTCAATTCTTGAGGAAATGCCGGAAGAGCAGGTAGATCAGGTTTACCAGCTGACACTAAGTACCTACGCACAGAATCCTTCCCGGAAGCAGGTCACGAAGGCAGATGTACTCCGCAATCTGGAAATCTCCAGAAAACAGTATTCAGAGGGGAAATACATGCGCGCAGATGTTGCCGCAAACTCTATGAGGGAAAAATATGGTCTCTGAGGTTTTGGTAGAGTTGGATTTGGAGGTCCTCCGCCAGTGAGTTTATCTCGCAGGTTGCGGAGGGCCTTATATTATTCGTGTATCCATTAATCCTTCTATTTCCTTATTAGCATACGCGGCATGAAAAATGTAACAGGAAATCGAATGAGACTGATTAAAATGCTTCTCCCGCTTCTTGCCGTTGCGCTGTTCCTTGCTGCCTGCGGGCAGACGCCCGTTTCAGCTCCTGCAGAGTCTGCTGTTTCGGATGAGAATAATGCAGAGCCCATCACTGAGGAGGCAACGGAACCGCCTGTCACTGAGAGCGCAGTGGAACGGCCTGTCACTGAGGGCGCGGTGGAGGTGGCCGGAGATGACCGGGGAACTGATCAGATAACTACCAGCGGTACCCGGTTCACTACTCCTGAGGCACCGCAGCCTGTCGCTGTATCGGGCTCAGGGTGTGTGGTGGCGATAGACCCGGGCCATCAGCAGAAAGGCAATTATGAAAAGGAGCCGGATGGACCCGGCTCATCCACAAAGAAATACAAGGTATCCGGCGGGGCGGTCGGTGCGTCTACAGGGACTCCGGAGTATGAAATCACGCTGCAGATTGCCCTGAAGCTGCAGAAACAGCTGGAGCAGCGCGACTATACGGTCGTCATGACCCGGACGACGAATGATGTGGACATCAGCAACAGCGAGCGAGCGGCCATCGCTAATGATGCCGGAGCAGATGCCTTCATCCGCATCCACGCAGACAGCTCGGAAGTTGCCTCAGCCAACGGAGCAACGGCGCTCTGCCAGTCCCGGGCGAATCCCTACAATGGAGACCTGTATCCGCAGAGCAGGAAATTGGCAGAAGACATTGTGGACAGCCTTTCGACTGCGACCGGCTGTCGGAACCGCGGCGTTACAGAGACGGATACTATGAGCGGAATCAACTGGTGCCGGGTGCCCTGTGCCATTATAGAGGTGGGTTTTCTGTCAAATGTGGCAGAGGAGCAGCTTTTGGTATCCGATTCCTACCAGCAAAGCGTTGCGGCAGGGATTGCAGACGGGGTGGAGCGGTTTTTGACGGATGTCGATGCCGACGGGCAGCGATTTTTGAGAGTGAGATAACAAGGCCTCACAGCAGGTGTATGGCATGATGATGGAATTGCGCGTTGCGACTCAAAGAAAGAGCATACATTGCATATTAAATTGACAACAGTGTGCAAAATTTGCTATAAATGTTTTCGGAGGTGAGCAATATGCTGTCAACATTAAAAGAGCTCCGGGAATCGCGCAAAGTCACCCAAAAGCAGGCCGCAGAGATTGCAGGGGTTTCACTGCGGACTTATGCGACATATGAGAATGATCCGGCAAAAGCCTCGACAAGACAGTATCGGTTTATTCTGCAGGATTTATCAGATGCTTTGCGGATTGATGAAGAACACGGTCTGCTGACAGTAGATGAAATTACGTCTTGCTGCAGCCGGGTCTTTACGGACTACAAGATAGATTTCTGCTATCTGTTTGGCTCCTATGCAAAAGGTAAAGCGACGGCAAAAAGCGATGTGGATCTGCTTGTTGCAACAGAAGAGACGGGGCTGAAATTCTACGGAATAGCTGAGCAGTTACGGGAAGAACTGCACAAAAAAGTAGACCTTTTGGATTTCCGCCAGCTGAAAGAGAATCCGGACCTGACATATGAGATCATGAAGGATGGAATCAGGATTTATGGATAATCACAAGAACGACAAATTCTATCGCGATAAAATCATTGAAAATCTTCATTTCATCGCGGACCATATGTCCGGGACCTCATACGAAGATTTTGCAGAGGATGAAGTGCTGCAGGATTCCATGATGTTCCGCCTGGTTCAGATCTCGGAGAATGCGAAAGACTTAAGTAATGAGTATAAAGAAAATCACAAGGCAGTTCCCTGGAATCAGATATACGGCTTGCGAAACCGCCTTGTTCACGATTATGGGAATGTTGATTTGTCCATTGTGTACGATACGCTGACCAAGGATATTCCGGGATTGCTGAAAGCAATGGAGTGATGAAGCAAAGCGTGGTTTTTAGTATCAGGCTCCACCCTTAAATATTTACGCAGTTTTCCTTTCGCACTGTCAGGCAGACATCTTCCCCTTCGGAGAAAAGCGTCGTATTATCAAACAATGTATCGACATCGATCTGTCTGCCGTTGCAGAGTACGCCATAGCGGATGATATTGCCGTGAGGCAGGGATACGGCGATTTTTCCGTGAAAAGTGTATTCGTCTTCCGAAGCTGCGGGCTGACCGGCGTTCATTGTGATGACCTCCGGTCGGATGGCTATATTTTCACATGAAGTGACCGGAGATGTTCCGGTCATTTTTTTGAGCTCATCCGGAGTCAGTACGTTGTAATGGCCGATGAAGCTGGCAGCAAAGGATGTCTTGGGATGAGTATAGAGCTCAAGAGGAGTGGCGGACTGCTCAATATGTCCGTCGTGCATGAGATGGATATGATCGGACATGACCATAGCCTCGTCCTGATCATGGGTGACGAAGATGGCGGTGATATTGAGCTCTTTTTGAATCCGACGGATTTCCACCTGCAGGGAGTGGCGGAGCAGGGCGTCAATGGCTGAAAGCGGCTCGTCAAGGAGAAGGACTTTAGGCTCGGTCACGAGGGCCCTTGCCAGAGCGGCCCGCTGCTGCTGGCCGCCGGACAGCTGTGAGGGGTAAGCTTCTCTGCGGTCGGAGAGACCGACGATTTCCAGAATGTCTTTCACGCGCTTTTTTATCTCTACATTATCCTTTTTCTGCATTTTCAGGCCGAAAGCTACATTTTTCTCGACCGTCATATTGGGGAACAGAGAATACTGCTGGAAAACCATGCCGATACCCCTGTCCTTTGCCGAAGTCTGCGTGATATCCTTCCCGTCGAGCAGGATGTTTCCTGAGGTCACTGTCTCGAGGCCGGCCAGGCAGCGAAGCAGAGTGCTCTTTCCACAGCCGGAGGGCCCGAGCAGGGTCACCAGTTCCCCCTTCTCAATCTCGAGATTGATATTTTTCAGTACGGAGTGGCTGCCGAAATCCTTCTGTATATTCTGAAAGCTGATATAAGCCATTTTCAATTCCTTTCTGAGTTCTTAAGGCCTTTTTGCTGCAGATTCTGCAGATAGAGGGCAACAGCGGCAATGAGGAAAGTCACGGCCATGATGATCACAAAAACGGCACTGGACTTCATGCTGTCGGATTTCATTGCCTGGTAGAGGTAGATCTGGACGTTTTGCCACTGGGAGCCGGCCAGATTGCGGACAAGCACATAGTCGCCGAATATGATGCCTACAGCAAGCAGTGAAGAAACCACTATGGAGGAGAGAATATTCGGCACGATGATCCGGAAAAAGGCATAGAGCCGGGAAGAACCGAGCATTTCCGCCGCTTCAACGAGGACGGGCATATTGACCGTGCGAAGGCCGTTGCGGATTCCCTGATATATATAGGGAAGGATAATAATGCAGTACGCTCCGGTCAGCATGACAATACGGTTTGACAGGAAGTTTTTGGCCGAGACATAGAGGGAAAGAATGCTGACCGAGAGGATGACGCCCTGTATGGTATAGGGAATCATGCAGATGATCTGCACGTATTTTTCCAGCCGGGGAAAGTAGAGGGTGGTGGTAAAGAGCGCCAGCAGTACCAGCAGGGTCGATATCAGTATAGGAATAATGCAGATCAGCAGGGTTCTGCCCATACTCTTCAGAAAGTTCGGATCTGAGAAGATAGCTGCATAGGCCTTGAGTGTAAAGCCTCTCGGAACGATTCCGGTCCAGTTGGCAAAAAGCGAGTAGATAATGGTCACAGCCAGAGGAATCAGAAGATAAATGGTGATGAGGACCATGAAAAGAGCCGGTCCGAATGTTTTTTTCTTCATTATTATTTCTGTTCCCCTTTCTGGAATGGCTTTGTCAGGGTGTTTGTGAGCAGTATCATAAAGACCATGATCAGCATCATTGTGACGGACAAGGCTCCTCCGAGGCCTTTCTGAATCCTGACCTCTCCGACGAAGCAGCCGGAAATCTGAACGGGCAGAAGAGAGATGCTGTTCATCATCAGGGCATATACGGTGGCGTAAGCTGCCAGGGCATTGGCGAAAAGGACACTGAACGTCCCCAGGATACTGGGCATCAGTACCGGAATCCCGACACGGGACCAGAAGGTAAAGCTTCCGGAACCCAGCAGGGAAGCGGCTTCTTTCCATTCCTTGCGGATGCCGTCAAAGGCAGGAATCAGGAGCAGGGTAGCCAGAGGTACCTGAAAATAGACATAGACCATGCTGATTCCGTTGCTGGTATAGAGATTGTAGTTGGCAAGCCAATTCCAGCCAAGCTGCTGACCCAGCTGGACGAAAATGCCTGCATTTCCCAGCAGAAGCATAAAGGCCAGTGCCAGAGGAATGCCGGCGAAATTTGAGACCATATTCAGTACGGTCAGGAAGAAGTGATGCAGACGGCCTGTACTTTCATGAGCGGATTTTGCTCCGATGAAGGCGATGACAATCCCAGCCGCGGCAGAGAGCAGGGAAATTTTCAGGCTGTTGATGATGGCCTTCTGATAAAGAAGCTTGGAAAATACCGTTCCGTAATTTTCAAAGGTAAGTCCTGCTGTTCCCTGGTCAGAAGTGAAGCTGTTGACCACCACCATAATCAGGGGAAGCAGTTCATACAGAAAAGCCACCAACAGAAAGGGCACAATGGCCAGAAGATAGATATATCGCTGTTTTTTCATAAAAAGTTCCGGTAATAAGCTTCAAAAAAGGCAATATGGCAGACCCGATGGGGGATCTGCCAAAAGGAAGATAATGATGAAAAAGGAGGGGATTACTGAACGAGAAGAGGGGTAATTTCTTCCTGCCAGCGGCTGACAACTTCTTCGCAGGCCTTTGAGTAAGCATCCGTGTCTTCCATCAGGATGCAGTCCTTGTAGGTGTCAGGGTCGTAGCCTTCAATCTGGACATCCGTCCGGGAAGGAATACCGCCGGCATTTGCAATGTAGGACTGGCCTTCGTCACTCAGCATGACCTCGCGGGCCAGGGCAGCTGCATTGGGATGAGGGGCGTACTTGTTGATGACGGAAGCATACCCGGATTTGATGGAGCCGTCAGCGGGAACAGTGGCCTGCATCTCGTATTTTGTGATGTTCTTGGAGTAAGGAATGCCTGTGAAGCTCCAAACTACGCCGACGGGCACCTCACCGGTCTCAAAGTTCTGCTCTGTGATATCGAGCGTATTGATGCGGCCGGCTTCTGCCATCTTCTTCCAGAACTCAAAGGCGGGGTCAAGATTTGTCAGGTCGCCGCCCATCGCGAAGTTGGAAGCAATGATAGCTGCCTGGGCATTGCCACCGTTTATATCGCCGATGGAAACTTTGTAGGTTCCGTTTTCAATATCTTTCCATGAAGTGGGAACGGTCTGGCCGTCCTTGTCCAGTTCCGTCTTGTTTGAAAGGAAGGTCGTAGCACCGGTATAGGCAATGATCCACTTTCCGTCTTCACCTTTGGCCCAGTCCGGAAGGCTGTCCCAGTAGGATGTCTTGTAGCCCTGGGTCAGGTCCTCATCAATGACCTGTTTCGTAAAGCCCATGCCGACATCGCCGATGTCTTTGGTTCCATTCTCGCCTTCCGTGGAGAACATCTGCAGTTCCTCGGCAGAAGACATATCGGCATCTGTGTGGGTAATGCCGTAGTTGTCGGAAAGGTTCTTCCAGAGGGAACCCCAGTCTGCCCAGTTATCCGGCATGCCGACGGATTCGACATCGCCTTCTTCTTTTGCAGCAGCCGTGATCTCATCGAGAGACTTGCTGTTTAGATCTCCGGCCGAAGCGGAAGCGTCCGAATCCGCTGCGGATGAAGCGTCTGCCGATGAAGAAGAAGCATCTGCTGCCGTATCTGCGGAAGCTGTATCCGCAGAAGAAGTGTCTGCCGAGGTACTGCCGCAGGAGACAAGTCCGAGTGACATGGCCCCGATCAGGGCAGCTGTAAAGGCTGCTGTGAAGCGCTTACGATTTTTCATGATGTGTCTGCTCGCTTTCTGAATACGATTGCTGATGGCCCGTCCGGAATGGACGAGGTCTGTATGCAGATTGGAAACTGTCGTTCTTTCTACATGCGGGCTACATAATACAGAAAGTTTGTAAAATCACCATGCGTTTAATAGAAAAAAATATGTAAATCTTTGGTAATAGGCTGCGAAAGAAAGCGGCATCTTGCATTCCTCCCTGAAAAGATTAGAATGAAGACAGCAATGGCGCGGAAAGATGGTTTTCCTGCGCCTTTTTTTCATGGAATGAGGAGGCTTGAGATGAAGTGTTTTCACGGGAACATCCTGACGGTCGATAAGGAGAATAATGTATACCATTATCTGGTGGAGGACGCCGGAAAGATTGTTTTTGTCGGGGATACCTTGCCGGAGCAGTATAATGGCGTGCATGTCATAGAGATGAAGGACAGGGCTCTGGTGCCGGCCTTTGTCGATACCCACCAGCACTTTGCCTCGTTTTCCACATTTCATTCCGGCCTCAATGTCATGGACGCCACGTCGAATGCCGAGATTCAGGATATGATGAGGGACTTCGTGAAGGGACACCCGGACATGAAGACCATCATTGCCTTCGGGGCTTCCCCCTATTCCGTCAGCGACGGAAGGCTCATCAGCCGGGAAGAACTCGATTCTGTCTGCCCGGACAGGGACGTCTTTTTCGTAAAATATGACGGCCATGCCTGTGTGGTTAACTCCAGCCTTCTGAAAAAGGTGGACAAAGATGTGAAGGGCCTTCGCGGCTACCATCCGGATACCGGGGAGATGAACCAGGAGGCCTTCTTCAAGGTGTCCGATTTCATTACGGGCTCCATCAATGTCCTTGACCTTTTCAAGAGCATGCAGAAAGCCGCGGATTTCGAGGCTTCGAAGGGTATCGGCTGCATCCATACGGTTAGCGGGGTCGGCTTCACCGGAAACCTGGACATCACATTTGAAAAGATATTCGCCAAGTCCCTGAAGAACGGCCTGCAGGTCCGGGTCTTCCCCCAGTCTATGGATACGAAGGTGGCTACAAGCCGCCATCTCCCCCGGATCGGGGGCTGTTTTGCCTGCGCTTTGGACGGCTGCTTCGGCTCTCACGATGCCTCGATGAACGAACCCTACGTGGACGAAGAGGGAGGCAGCGGGGTTTTATATTATTCTGATGAAGCGGTGACGGACTTCTGCAAACGGGCCAACCGGGCAGGACTTCAGATTGAGATGCACGCCATCGGCGACCGGGCCTTCGACCAGGCAACGCGGGCAATAAAAGCGGCCCTCGACGACTTCCCCAGGGAAGACCACCGGCACGGCATCATCCACGACTGCCTGCCGACGCCGGCGGGCCTGGCCATCTGCCGGGACTACCACATCCAGATGCCGGTGCAGAGTGCCTTCATCGACTGGAAGCAGGAGCCGGACGAGTATCTGACGAAGATCATGGGTGCCGATCGGGTCTCCCGCCTGAATCCCTTGCGCACATTCCTTGAGAATAATATTCTTGTTTCCTTCGGCTCTGACGCTCCTTGTACGACGCCGGATCCCATCGTCTGGATGGACCGGGCCGTGAACAATAAGAATGCTTCCCAGGCCATCTCCATTCAGGACGCCCTTCGGATGTGCACCTATAATGGTTACTGCGCTTCCTTTGACGAAAAGGAACGGGGAAGCCTTGAGCCCGGCAAGATTGCGGATATGGCGGTGCTTTCAAAGAATCCCTATGATATTCCGAAAGAGAAGATCGGAAGCCTCAAGGTGGAACGCCTGTATCTCTCCGGAGAGCAGTACCGGTCCGGCGAGGGCCCGGTGGGCAGCGCCGTGCTCAGGGGACTTACCTCAAAGAATAAGTTCTGACGCAATTTGTCCGGATGCGGTTGGCGAATGGCTATAGAAGGGTGAAATGCCGG
>JAZASQ010000057.1:0-11669 GCA_036343235.1 Lachnospiraceae bacterium | reverse complement strand
ACGGACTCAGGCGACTGCATATCCGTGGACTTGGCACCCGTCTCTGCGACAATCTCTCTGAGCTTCTCGGGATTCTCGAGCATGGGGCAGGGACGAAGGTGATTGTCGTTGAAGGGCTGACCTTCCTTGTACTTAAGGAAGATGGGCTGCTTCAGGCACTCCAGCAGGCTCTTGTCATGGATATTCGCGCTTGAATAATGAATGAATACGCAGGGCTCCACGTCGCCGTTGGGGTTGATATGGCAATACTCGCGGCCACCGGCTACGCAGCCGCCGACCCATTCTCCGTCGTTCTGGAAGTCCAGGGCGAAGATGGGCTTGCCGCCCTCGAAGTCGCGGATTTCACGGACACGGTGGAACATGTACTCACGCTGGTCGGGATTTAAGAGAAGATCCGTAGATGCTTCGTTTCCGACCGGCATATAGTGGAAGTACCAGATGAACTTGGCTCCCTTCCCGATAACCATATCGAGGAACTCGTCTGACGTGACGGTCTTATAGTTCTTCGACGTATAGCAAATAGAGTGGCCGAAGGGAATCTTGTGCTCCTTCAGAAGGTCCATGGCATGCATGACCTTCTGGTAGGTACCCTGACCTCTTCTATCGTCGTTCACTTCCTCGAAGCCTTCGAGAGAGATGATCGGGACGAAATTCTTCACGCGAAGGAGATCTTCGCAGAACTTTTCGTCGATGAGCGTACCATTCGTAAACGTCTGGAAGAAGGAGTGATTGTGCTTCTCCGCAAGGGCTACGATATCCGCCTTCCGCACGAGGGGCTCGCCGCCGGTGAAGAGGAAGGTGTGGATACCGAGGTCCTCAGCCTGACTGATAATGGACTCGAGGTCCTCATTGGAAAGATTCATCTTGTGGCCGTACTCGGCAGCCCAGCAGCCTGTACAGCGGAGGTTGCAGGCAGACGTGGGGTCGATGAGAATCGTGAAAGGAATGTTGCAGCCTTCCTTCTCAGCGACTTCCCTCGTATGACGATAGCCGCGGAAGGCGGTCTCGTATCCGAGGTTCAGGGCAGCGGTCTTTAGGATGCCGTGGTCGATATCGTCGAAGAGGTCGTTCGTAAACTTGCACCACTTGCTGTCCGGATTTTTATATACGTCACGAAGGGCGTCATAGGCGCTGTCCGGCCATGTATCACCGAGGACCTTCTGGATGAGGTTGATGAACTGGATCATCGCCTTCTCCCGGTCCTTGTCGATGTGCTTAAGAGCCGCATCAATAGCTACCTCGAACGCCTTGCGCTCTGCAGCATGCTTGATTCCATCTGCCATTTCTTTCACCGTTCCTTTTTAAACAATTCATAAATAATGTAAAACAATAAGGTTTTACATTAAATCGGACAGACCTTACCAGGCCTGTCCCGCGCGGCCCGTGCCCGGCGAAGCCGGAAATACCTATGCACGGGCCTGCGATAAAATCACTAACTGCCGGTAATTCTAAAATAGTTAAAAAAATGCCTCAAGAGACAATGTTTCCGATGTGTATAGGGCAAATACACGGGCTCTGAGATGGTCTTTCGGCTTATATGGGGTATAATAAAACCCGCTGACGAAGAGGGCCTGCGCCGGGAAAAAGGAAACAGCCCCAAGCGGAATTGTTTATATTATTCTCTTTCTGCAGGCATGAATTTGTAAGGAGATAGCGTATGAAGACAGGACTGATTGTGGAAGGCGGCGGCATGAAGGACGCCTACAACGCCGGCGTCATCGATGCTTTCCTGGACCACGGAATCACTTTCGACTATGTGAGCGGAGTGTCGGCCGGGGCTACATGCGCTGCCTCCTATCTCGCTCACCAGCGGGGGCGGAACAGGCGCTTCTTCACGACCCACCCCACGAATCCGGAATACTTCGGCGTCAAAGCCTTCCTCAAGTCCGGAGATTTCTTCAATTTACATTATATTTATGATACACTGACGAACGAGGACGGGGCGGACCCCCTCGATGTCAAGACCCTGCTGGCAGGGCCCGAGGAGTTCGTCTTCGTCTCGACGAACGCTGAAACCGGGGAGCCCGTATACCTCACGAAAAAGGACATCGTGCCAAATGACTACAGATGCTTTAAGGCCACCTGTGCCCTGCCTGTCCTCTGCCATCCCGTGGAACTTAACGGCATGAAGCTTTTTGACGGCGGTGTCAGCGACTCCCTTCCCTACGTGAAAGCCATTGAAAACGGCTGCGACCGCCTGGTCATCATTCTCAGTAAGCCCCTTGACTTTGTTATGGAGCCTCAGAAGCATATGGAGGCCATTAATATTATTCTCCATAAATACCCGAAGACGGCAGCACGGCTGAAATACAGGTACAAAATGTACAACCGCCAGCATGCGACCATGATGAAGCTTTATAAGGAAGGACGAATTTTCCTCTTCGCCCCGAAAGAGAAGCTTTCAACCTACACCATGGATATCAATGTCCTTGACGACATGTACAAAGAGGGCCTTTCCGACGGGAATGAAAAGCTCGATGCCATGGAGAAGTACCTCGCCGGCCCGGACATGCTCTCCGTCTACCGGCCCCGCATTGAAAAACTCCGGAAGGAAAAAGAAAAATAATGAATAATCAAAACCGTATGAAATACTTCTGGCTCAGCTTCACGCCCCTGCTGGCCGTGCTGACCATTCAGTCCGCTGTCAGCATCTTCATCCTGCAGCTTTCGCTTGTGACCTTCATCGGAAGCAGCCCCATCACGGACTTCGATGTTTTTATACGGGCCGCCCTCTCCCTCCTCACGGGCACAAGCACCATGTCCCTGATTCTGTTCTTCTATGGAATCTTCGCCCTGCTGGCGACCGGCCTCTGGTACCGGGCTTTCCGCAGACAGACCTATCCGGACATGCAGGCAGGAAACAAGCCCACAGAGGCCCTTACTGATGCGAAGGACTCCCTCCGGGGCTACAAGAAGGGCCGCCTTATCGGAGGCATCCTCCTCTGCGGACTTGCCTTCCAGATCGTCATGAACTATTTCACGACGGTCCTTGCCATGATCCGGCCGGACTGGCTGAAGACCTATGAAGACGCCATGAAGGCCTCAGGCGTCGGGACGGAACAGGTCTCCGTCTTCATCGTAATCTACATGATCATCGGCCCCCTGTCTGAAGAACTGACCTTCCGGGGACTGACCTACGGATATGCACGGCGTGCAATGGGCTTCTGGGGGGCAAACTTTGTCCAGGCCATCCTATTCGGTGTCTTCCACATGAATCCCCTGCAGGGCATCATGGCCGCTGTTGTCGGCCTCCTTCTCGGGTACGTCTACGGAAAGACGAACAATATCTTCGTCACCATGGGCATTCACCTGACCTTCAACGCCACGTCCTTCCTGATGGGGGACCTGAACTTCACGTCCTTAAGCCCCTTCATCTTCTTCCTCCTGATTCTGGCCTGCCTGATTGCGACCTACGTCGCTGTCCGCCTGATTCTCTCCTCCCGGCCGGTAGCGGTGCCGAAGGAAAAGGAACCGACTCAGAATTGAAAATTCCATGAATAATGTAAACATGCAAAGCGGCAGGGGCCTTCGGGAACCTTGCCGTATTTTTCGGAAGACAGACAAATGAAGCCAGTCCCCAACAGTTTTTTTGAAAAACGATACAGAAGAATCCAAGAGCAGAAACCAGGTACATTTGTATGGAAAAAACAGTGAAGAGAAATGTGTGGAGCAGAACTCCGATAGTAGTACTTACTGCGGCCTTCTGCTGCCTCCTCTGGGGCTCCGCGGCCCCCTGCATCAAAATCGGATATTCGCTCTTTTGTGTGACAGCGGATGATGTGCCCGCCATCATTCTCTTTGCCGGCCTCCGCTTCACCATCGCAGGCCTCATGGTCCTTGCTGCGGGAAGCCTGATTGAACACCGTCTCCTGCTGCCGAAGAAGTCTTCCTGGAAAGGCATTTTCACCCTAGCTGCCCTGCAGACAGTAATTCAATACATCCTCTTCTATAACGGCGTCGCCCACACCTCCGGCGTCCGCTGCTCCATTATCAATGCCTGCGGGACCTTTTTCTCCATTGCGGTCTCCGTCCTCTTCTTTCACTTTGAAAAACTGACCCCCGCCAAAGTCATCGGCTCCATTGCAGGCTTCCTTGGCGTTCTTCTCATTGTCACAAACGGGGAGGACATCTCCGGCGAGCCCTTTGCCATGGCAGGGGAAGGCCTTCTCATCATATCTACCCTTTCCTCTGCCTTTGCCGGCTGTGCCATCAAGCTCTTTTCAAAGGATGAAGACCCTGTCCTCCTCTCCGGCTGGCAGTTCTTCTGCGGTGGGCTTTGTATGATGGGGATCGGGGCAATCGGCGGCGGGAGGCTTATCCCGACCGCCGCATCCTGCATCCCGCTCATTCTCTACATGGGCTTCATCTCCGCCGGGGCCTACACCTTCTGGGGCATTCTCCTCAAATACAATGAAGTATCAAAAGTCACCATCTGCGGCTTCATGAACCCGGTCTTCGGCGTCATTATCTCCGCCATTCTCCTGGGCGAATTCTCCGAAGCAGCCAATATATACGCCCTCGCCGCCCTCCTCCTGGTTGTCGCAGGAATTGTCATCGTGAACCGGCCGGGGAAAGCGGCAAATGCGGGCTGACAAACCTTAATAGTCGCTGCTGCCACAGTTTCAGACAAATACCGCCCATGGCCGGTACCTGAAGGCTCCGACAACAAGCTTGTAAGTCACAAACGCCGCTGTTTCAGACAAATACCGCCAATACCTTGCGACTGCAGGTGGAAAGCAAGTCACAGGACCGGAAGTTTGGTGCAAATGCCGCCCATACCTGCCGCCTGAAGGCTCCGGCAACAAGCTTGTAAGTCACAAACGTCGCTGTTTCAGACAAATACCGCCAATACCTTGCGGCTCCAGGTGGAAAGCAAGTCGCAGGACCGGAAGTTTGGTGCAAATGCCGCCCATGTCTGCCGCCTGAAGGCTCCGGCAACAAGCTTGTAAGTCACAAACGCGGCTGTTTCAGACAAATGCCGCCCATACCTTGCGACCGCAGGCGAGAAGCAAGTCTCAAAAACAGGGAATTTCTACAGACGCCGCCTGCTTCCTATGTCAGTGGGGAAATGCTGACGGATCAGTGCTTCTGCCTCAGGCAGATTGAATGGATGTTCTTTTGTTTCAAAGGTCATGATGAGATTTTCATTGGGAAAGTATCCCATTTGGGCATAGATTCCTATCTTCGGCAGGGATGCCTCTGAATAGTCATTGTTGTCAATCATCCCAAAATGCTCCCAGATATATAGACGTCCGTTCTTGGGGTGTCGGATGGTGAAATCCGGATAGAAAGGTCCTTCCGGAGTGTCAAGACGGCATTCATAGCGAAAGGGAATAGCGTATTTTTCAAGGGCTGTCGCAATCAGAACTTCTGATTTGGAACGCACCTTAAGGCCGGAAGAAGTCAGGCACTGTAGGTTTTCCGGATGATTCGGATTTGCTTGAAACGGAGATTTTTTCCACTCTTCGGAATCCGGGCTAGCTGCTCCGATCAGTTGGCAGAACCCCGGGTTTTCCATCAAATCCTGTAAGTGGGTTGTAGAGCCGCGGAAGGCTTTGAGATAGTGTTCGCAGGCTTTGATTTCAGCCCTCACTTCTGCCAGCCGGGCCTGACACCAGGCGAGCTTTGCCAGCCGAATGGCCTTTTTCTGCTCGGATTTCGGAAGGTATGTGCGTGTGCCGTCTTTGATGACGTACCATTTTGCTGCTGTGCCGTACATGCGGATATAAATGTGTTCTCCGGTTTGCGCGGCGGCGAGCCTTGTGGCGAGCCGCTCTTCTTCTTCCTGCAGCCGTAAGAGGTCAGCACTGATTTCATCAACTCTGGCTATTGATGGCTTCGTGATTGTCTTTACAGGAACTTCTGCTTTTTTGGATTTTTTCATGATTTGCTCCTTTTGAAATGAAGTGAAAAAGAATTGGATGTTTTGAATCGCATGTCTGTCTGGGTTGAAACCGAACAGGAATTGCATGACGATTGAAATTATATCATAAACATTACAAAAATGTTATAAAATAATTATTAACAAATGCCGCCCAGCTTGCGGAGATTTTCCGCGGGTGGTATACTTGCCGAGGCGTGTCTGCCGGAAGGCGGCACTGAGCCCAAGGCGACACTGAGCCCCAAGGCGGCACTGAGCCCCAAGGCGGCACTGAGCCCCAAGGCGGCTCTGAGCTGCAATGCCTGAGGGGCAGAAAAAGCACGCGCTTTACATTAGTCATGAAGAGGGGGATTTCCCATGAAGAAGTATGACGTCATCATCGTCGGGGCAGGGCCCGGCGGTATTTTTTCGGCCTATGAGCTCGTGAAGCTCTGCCCGGATATGAAAATCGCGGTCTTTGAAAACGGCGGGCCGCTCGAAAGCCGCAAGTGCCCTATCGACGGGGACAAGGTCAAGACCTGCGCCCACTGCAAGACATGTGCCATCATGAACGGTTTCGGCGGGGCCGGGGCATTCTCCGACGGCAAGTACAATATTACGAACGAGTTCGGCGGGACCCTGCATGAATACATCGGCGAGGACAAGGCAATAGAGCTCATGAACTACGTCGACGCCATCAATATGGCAAACGGCGGCGAGGGCACACGCATGTATTCGACAGGCAATACGCCTCTTCGGACCCTCTGCCTCAAGAACGGCATGCACCTTCTGTCCGCTTCCGTCCGCCATCTGGGCACGGACAAGAATTATGACGTACTCGGAAACCTTTACAGGCAGCTTTCCCCCAAGGTCGATTTCTTCTTCCACACCCCGGTGCAGACCATCCGCGCTGTCGGCGAGGAATATGAAGTTGTAACGGAGAAAGAGACATATACTGCGCCGAAGTGCATTGTTTCCGTCGGCCGGTCCGGCTCCCACTGGATGGAAAAGGTTTGCGAGGATCTCGAAATTCCCACATCATCGAACCGCGTGGATATAGGTGTCCGGGTCGAGCTGCCGGCGGAAATCTTTCAGGAGATCACGGACGAGCTTTACGAAGGGAAAATCGTCTACAAGACGAAGAAGTACCAGGACCAGGTCCGGACCTTCTGCATGAACCCCAAGGGAGCTGTCGTTACGGAAAATACGAACGGCATCGTCACAGTAAACGGCCACAGCTACGAGGACCCTGCCCGGCAGACAGACAACACAAATTTCGCCCTCCTTGTGTCCAAACACTTCACGGAACCCTTCAAGGATTCAAACGGCTATGGCGAATCCATTGCGCGCCTTTCCAACATGCTGGGCGGCGGCGTTATGATGCAGCGCTTTGGCGACCTGATTCGCGGCCAGCGGACGACAGAAAAGCGTTTACACAAGTCCTTCGCCCATCCAACCCTGAAGGCTGTTCCCGGCGATCTTTCCCTTGTCATGCCGAAAAGAATCCTTGACGACATCATTGAAATGGTCTACGCCCTTGATACCATTGCGCCCGGAACGGCCAATGACGACACCCTGCTCTACGGCGTCGAGGTCAAGTTTTACAATATGACGGTTGACATTGACGAAAACCTTGAGACGAACCACAAGGGCCTCTTCGTCATCGGAGACGGCTCCGGCGTCACCCACTCCCTGTCCCACGCATCGGCCAGCGGAGTATATGTAGCGCGATATATTGCAGAGAATGCATGACAGATACTGATTTTCAAGGATAATACGGAATGAGAACTAACGGGAGGGAATACGCAATGCGTATTGCCTCCCGTTTTTGGGCGGTATCTGTACGATGCCTGTATTTTAGCGACCTGATTTTCTGTCGGGAAACCCGAATATTGGCGGTATTTGCATTTTTCGCCTGCAAAGGCGCCATGCTTTGCCATCTGGAAGCTTATTGATGGGCGGTATTTGCACAGCAGGGGCTTAATAGTGCCTTACCTCCTCGAAGCGTTGAAGTTCAACGTCTTCATCATCTGTTGCAATTCCCGCCTTCTGCTTGGCAATAGCAATCTGCTGCGGGACAGTATCCACCCCGTCGAGGTTGGGAAGCAGGAGGCCCCGCTTCATGCCCTTCGTCACGATTACGCCGTAGCGCTTCACGTCAAGCTCTGCCGGCGATGAAATCCTTTCGGCGGGTCCCAGAATATCTACCGTGATTTCAAGGTAAGGAAGTTCATCTGTCCGAATCGGCTTAAAACGCGGGTCACGGGTAGATGCAGAGATTGCGTTTTCTATGATTTCTTCCGCAATATTTTCCTGCACGGCCGAAATCGTTCCTATGCAGCCCCGGAGCTGGCCATTTTCATGGATAGAAACGAAGGCGCCGGCACGATTTTCATACATTTCCGGGGGGAGCTTCTCCTTCCCCGAAAGTGCCCTTTCATTAGCAGAAACTTTTTTCGTAACTGCTGCTGTATCCTGCATTGTCTGAGATGAACGATATAGGCGATTCTCAGCCTCCTCAGGCGTGAGTTCTTCCCGACATCTCACATATGCTTCCACTGATGCCCTGGCCAGCTGTACGTACGGGTCTTCCGTCTTTCTCTTTTCCTGCAGGGCGCTTGTTTTTCTCTCTTCCCAGTTCTTCAGACAATGCCGGGAGTCATCATGAGCACCGGTAAGAAATGTGCAGACCCCGTAGCCGACACCGAAGGGGCCTTCGTGGGAAAGTTTTTGCGTTTTTACAGCAAGGCCGTCAAAAGCGCCTGCCATCTCGACAAAAGAGCGGTGGCCGCACTCTGCAGCACTTTCAAGGAAAGCTTCGTCAAAGTCAAAAAGCTTCTCAAATTCTCCGCTTCCCATGACGTCCATAATACGCTCGTCATAGACCGGGCCATCTTTCGAAAAACCATAAGGGCCGTCACTTTTCAGCTTGTGGGAAAGGTCGCCGCTTGCAATCCAGACGATGCGCCGGCCCAGCTTTATTGCAGCCTTTTCCACCATCTGCCCCAACTCATAATGCATGGGAAGAGGCAGGCCGGAAAGGCCGATGCGGAGAATGCGAAAAGTGGTTGTACCTGCACTGCCGAAAACCGGGGCAGCTGTAGAGCCGTTTTCAGAAGAGGCAGATAATCCGGCGGTTTCAGAATTGAATGGTGCTGCAGAGCCATGATTCATCTGCTCTGCCTCCTGCAGGAAGTAGAGGGGAATCATCGTCGCGTGGTCGAGGGAGGGGTCCCGCTCGCCCAGGTCGCCGGTGGGGAAGCCCTTCGCATCTGCAGCTTTGCAGATTTCATCCCGCAGCGGACTGTCATAGACAGCGGAAATCTGCACCCGAGGCGCCCGGAACTGTCCGAAGTTTCCGACCGCTGCGTTCCCCGGTGAAATGTGAAAATAATCCCGGTACATGATGCTGTGGGGAGAAGAGATGATGATGGTGTCCGGGTGCAGGGAGAGGACGAACTCAGAGGCTTTAAGGTAGGCATCTATCGTTGCCTGTATGCCTTTCTCTTCTCCGCGTCCCACATCAGGAATGATGAGCGGCGGATGAGGAACCATGACGGCACCAGCTATGCCGGCCCTATTCTTCTCAGTCTCAGACATGTCAATCACCTGCTTTCTATGCTGCATGAGCCTGGGCCACCCTTGGCGGACAAATACCGCCCATGCAAAGTCAGTTCCAAGTGTCTTTTCGTCTCATTTTTCGAGCATTGGAATAAATACCGCCCAATTTCTGGAGTTCCTGAAAGGCAACAGTTTTCTAACAACTTGTTTTTGTACAAATACCGCCCAGTTCAGCAATTTCCCGTATAGACGTAATTGAGATGCCGGCGGGCTATATCTGCCAGATGATATATAGTCTCGACCGGCGTAGGCTCTTTGTCACTGTAGGCTGCCCGTGGGAAAAAACGGCTGATGTGAAGGGGAATATTTGTCCCGCTGCCCTGTTCCGGATTTACGTTTTTCAGAGAAGCGATGTAGGAAGAAATTTCTTCCATCTCTTCGTCACTGTCATTCATGCCCGGAACGATCAAAGTCGTAAGCTCCACATGGCAAAACTGCACAGCCCGCTCAATGAAGGCCTTCACATCGGGAAGGTTCCCTTTAAGAATATCACGATAGACATCTTCCTGAAAGCTTTTGAGGTCAATATTCATGGCGTCCATATAGGGGAGGATTTCATTAAGAATCTCCGGGCGCACACAGCCGTTTGTCACAAGAATGTTGAAAAGCCCGGCCTCATGGACAAGGCGGGCTGTGTCCCGGACATATTCGAAGCCGACCAGAGCCTCGTTGTAGGTATAGGCAACACCGATATTTCCGCGGTCTCTGTAGGAAAGAGCAAGCGAGCAGAGTTCTTCCGGAGAGACATACCGCGTCGGGATGTCTTCCTGCCCTGCATAGGAAATTTCATTGTTCTGGCAGAAGGGACAGTGGAGGTTGCAGCCGAAACTCCCGACAGATAGGACGGCACTTCCCGGGTGGTAGCGCCGCAGGGGTTTCTTTTCTATAGGGTCAAGTGCAATGGAAGTAAGTTTTCCGTAATTCAGTGGAACCACAGCCCCGTCCCTGTTTCCGCGGCCCTTGCAGAATCCTGTCTGTCCCTTCGTCAACCTGCAACGGCGGAAACAGACAGGGCAGGTAAGTGTTTCTTTTTCAAACTCATCATACATGGCTCATATGCTCCTGTTTTCCGCAAATGCCGCCCGCACCACAGGCTTCGGTCGGCTTTGTTTGGGCGGTATTTGCCCAAAACTGCGGAGCGAGTGACCTTAAAGGTTTGTTAGCGGAGCCTTCGGGTACCGGCCATGGGCGGCATTTGCACCAAACTTCCGGTCCTGCGACTTGCTTTCCACCTGCAGTCGCAAGGTATGGGCGGTATTTGCTCGAAACTGCAACGTTTGAGACTTGAAAGCTTGTTGCCGGAGCCTTCAGGCGGCAGACATGGGCGGCATTTGCACCAAACTTCCGGTCCTGTGACTTGCTTCTCTCCTGAGGCCGCAGGGTATGGGCGGTATTTGTCTGAAACAGCGACGTTTGTGACTTACAAGCTTATTGCCGGAGCCTTCAGGCGGCAGGTATGGGCGGCATTTGCACCAAACTTCCGGTCCTGTGACTTGCTTTCCACCTGGAGTCGCAAGGTATGGGCGGTATTTGCCCAAAACTGCGGAGCGAGTGACCTTAAAGGTTTGTTAGCGGAGCCTTCAGGTACCGACCATGGGCGGCATTCGCTCCAAACTTCCAATCCTGCAACTTGCTTCTCTCCTGAGGCCGCAGGGTATGGGCGGTAATTGCTCCAAGCTTCCGGTCCTGTGACTTGCTTTCCACCTGGAGTCGCAAGGTATGGGCGGCATTTGTCTGAAACTGCAACGTTTGAGACATAAAAGCTTGTTGCCGGAGCCTTCAGGCGGCAGACATGGGCGGCATTTGCACCAAACTTCCGGTCCTGCGACTTGCTCTCCACCTGCAGTCGCAAGGTATTGGCGGTATTTGTCTGAAACAGCGGCGTTTGCGACTTACAAGCTTGCTGCCGGAGCCTTCAGACAGCAGACATGGGCGGCATTTGCACCAAACTTCCGGTCCTGTGACTTGCTTTCCACCTGCGGTCGCAAGGTATGGGCGGTATTTGTCTGAAACAGCAGCGTTTGTGACTTACAAGCTTGTTGCCGGAGCCTTCAGGCGGCAGACATGGGCGGTATTTGCGCCAAACTTCCGGTCCTGCGACTTGCTTTCCACCTGGAGTCGCAAGGTATGGGCGGTATTTGTCTGAAACAGCGACGTTTGTGACTTACAAGCTTGTTGCCGGAGCCTT
>JAZASQ010000056.1:0-11953 GCA_036343235.1 Lachnospiraceae bacterium | reverse complement strand
TCGAGAACCCAGACCGGCTGACAGGACTTAGCCGGCCGGTCTGCCCACAGGCGGCTCACGAGGTCGAAGTCGGGACGGATGGTCACGCCTTTCCCCTTCAGGGCCTTTTCATATTCTCTGGCCAAAGACAGGGTAACCTTCCTGCCGTTATAGGCAAAGACCGCCCCGTCGAAGGCGACGCTCTTCAAATATTCATTGACCGTGGGAACCCCGTCGACCCCCATCTTCATCAGGTCAGTCCCGGAGCCCTCGATTTCGTGCTCGGCCTGCAGGAAGTAGCGGCCGTCGGCCCAGACCCTCGACTCGTCCTTTGTGATGACGACGGTCGTATTCTCCCCCGTGAAACCGCAGGCAAAGGCGATGTCGTGGTCTGCGTCCCCGACGTATTCGGAATTGTGCTCGTCCGAATGGGGAATCAGATAGATATCAATCCCCTCTTCCCGCATCTCTTCCCGGATTCCCGCCAGGTGCTTTGCATAAATGTTTTCCATTACTGATGTCACTTCTTTCTATTATCTGTCCCACTTGTCGGACAGGGCATTGATCTGGTCGGCAAACTTGCCTAAATCTTTGTTCGCCATGCCTTCGCACTTTTCGATGACATGCATGAGGCGCTTGCCCGCAGCCACAAGACGTTCGAAGACATTGGAGGAAGCCTTGGAGGACTTCTTCTTTTCCGCCGGTTTCGGCGTCACCTTCACGAGCTGCTCACCCGTGACAAGGTCAAAGGCATCCCCGGAGTAGGGAGCATAGGCCTGGGAGCCGGTCTCCTTCGCCACTTCGGCAGCAAAGGCATCCACGACGTCATTGTCCCCGTGGACGATGAAGAACTTCTTCGGGGGCTCCTCAAAGGCATTGGCCCACTTCAGAAGGCCGGTCCGGTCTGCGTGGCCGCTGATACCGGGCAGGTTCTCAATCCGGGCGTTGACCGCCACGTCCTCCCCGAAGAGACGGACTTCCCTGGCCCCGTTCAGGAGGGAATAGCCCAGGGTCCCGGGCACCTGGTAGCCGACGAAGACGATGGTCGACTCCTTCCGCCAGAGGTTGTGCTTCAGGTGGTGGCGGATCCGGCCAGCCTCGCACATGCCGGAGGCTGAGATGATGACCTTGGGGGTCTTGTCGATATTGATCATGCGGGACTCGTCGGAGGTGACGGCCACCTTGAGACCGGCAAAGCCAATGGGGTTCTTTCCCGCGTCCACCAGGGCCTTGGCCTCGTCGGAGAAGCAGTCCCGGACATTTTCGTTGAACACATGCGTGGCTTCCACAGCCAGAGGAGAATCCATGTAGACCGGGAAGTTCTCATGCTTCCTCATCAGGCCCTCTTCCTTGATTCGGCGGATGAAGTAGAGGATTTCCTGGGTCCGGCCGACAGAAAAGGCCGGGATCACAACGTTCCCGCCCAGTTCCATGGTCTGCTCGATGATGCGGGCCAGGGCCTTGGCAAAGTCCCCCTCATCCGGCGACCCGTGGTCCCGGTCCCCGTAGGTGGACTCCATGATGACGTAGTCGGCATTGTGGATGTATTCCGGCTTCTTGATCAGAGGCTTCGTCGCATTTCCGATATCCCCGGAGAAGACCACCTTGCGCTCGGTCCCGTCCTCGTTCAGCCAGAACTCGATGGAGGAAGACCCGAGAAGGTGGCCGGCATCGATGAAGCGGACGTCGATGCCGTCACAGATGGTAATCCGCTCATGATAGGCGCAGGAGACGAAGAGCTCCATGGCCTTCACCGCATCGTCCGTCGTATACATGGGCTCCACGGCCTGGCCGCCGGCCCGGATGGCCTTCCGGCTCCGCCACTCGGCCTCGTATTCCTGGATGTGGGCCGAATCCCGAAGCATGATGTCGCAGAGCTCCCTCGTAGCCTCGGTCGCAAATACACTTCCCCGGAAGCCTCTCGAATAAAGGAGGGGAATCAGGCCCGAGTGGTCGATGTGGGCGTGGGTCACAAATACATAGTCGATCTCAGACGCATTGACCGGGATGTCCTGGTTTTCATAGGTATCGGCCCCCTGCTCCATACCGCAATCAACAAGGAAAGTCTTCCCGCAGGCTTCCACATAGTGACAGGAACCGGTGACCTCATGGTCGGCTCCTAAGAATTCAATCTTCATATGTCCCCCTTTTTATAATATAAAAAGGGAACTGATAAAAATGTATCAGTTCCCCCTTAAGGTTCATTTCTCTGAACTCATTTCTTTCCCACATTCTTCAGAAAATCGGGAATCTGAATATCCTTTTCCTGAACGGAGCTCGTCGGCCGGGGCTTTACCAGGCCCTCGAAGCCGTCTGCCCCTGCTCCCGTACCGGCCGCCTGCCCGGTAAAGGCGGAAGCCCCTGTCCCAGCCGCCTTGGTCTGGGGCCGGGAAGCGCCAGTGGTCGGCCGGGCTCCGAAGCCTGCTGTAGTCGCCGTAGGCTTGATGGAAGCCGTGCTGCCGTTGTACTTGAGACCCGGGAAAGGACTCCGGTCATTGTCCGTGTCCTCAAGACCGGTGGCAATGACGGTGACGGTGACTTCGTCCGGATTGTCGGTCTTGTCGTTCGCGCCGAAGATGATATTCGCATCCTCTCCTACGAGGTCGTGAACGTAGTTCGAAGCGTCGTTTACGTCCTGCAGGGAGATGTCACCGGAGATATTGATGATGACATCGGATGCACCCTTGATATTCGTTTCCAGAAGGGGAGATTCAACAGCCTGCTTGACTGCTTCGGCCGCCTTCTCGTCGCCCTTGCTCGTTCCAATTCCGATATGGGCCAGACCCTTGTCCTTCATAACGGAGGAGACATCGGCAAAGTCGAGATTGATGAGGCCGGGCACATTGATGAGGTCCGTGATTCCCTGAACGGCCTGCTGAAGGACCTGATCGGCAATCTTCAGGGCATCCTGGAATGTCGTCCCCCGGTTCGTAAGCTGCAGAAGACGCTCATTGGGAATGACGATCAGGGTATCGACCGCTGCCTTCATCTTCTCGATGCCGGACAGGGCCTTGTTCATCTTCGTCTTGCCCTCCCAGCTGAAGGGCTTCGTAACGACGCCGACGGTCAGAATTCCCTGCTCCTTGGCAATCTTTCCGATGACGGGAGCTGCTCCGGTACCGGTGCCGCCGCCCATACCGCAGGTGACGAAGACCATGTCGGCCCCCTTCACGGCGCTCTGGATGGCTTCCGCTGACTCCTCAGCAGCCTTCTCTCCTACTTCGGGATTGCCGCCGGCCCCGAGGCCCTTGGTCAGCTTCTCGCCGATCTGAATCGGAGTAGGCGCCTTGCAGAGCTGCAGGTCCTGCTTGTCGGTATTGACGCCAATGAGTTCGACGCCGCCTATATTCTCGTCCACCATGCGGTTGACCGCATTGTTTCCGCCGCCGCCGACTCCGATGACTATGATTTTTGCGGCAGCGTCTTCCGGCTGAACTATTTCGAGCACGGTGGTTCCTCCTTGTATATCAGCATACTAATATTCGTACGTACAAATCCGTGAAACGCCCGTCTGAATCGGCTGGGCACGGTTTCACCTGAAAAATCAAAGATTATTTTATTAGTTTCGGTCCTATTTATCAAGCCTTTTTGTCATTTATCCGGCCTTCTCAAACACAATATCTGTATTTTCTTCGGTCCAGTCCTCTAAATGTAGTATTCCGGACATGCCGACGAGCTTCGGAAGAATATAGGGAAGACGCATGATTTTTTCCTTGAGATTGGTCCGGTTTCCGAAGCGGATTTCCACCCCTCCGATATGCATGACGATGGTTCCGTCCCCGTTGATGACCGTATTATCATAAGCGATTCCCCGGTCCGAAGTCTCCTTGATGACAACACCCATGATTTTCTTGTTGGCACTGCCCGTGGGAAGGGCCTCACCGGCTTTGGCCTCCTTATCAAGGGAAGAAAGCATGAAAAGCGGAGTCCCAGCAATGTAATGGTCCGAGCACTCTACGACCTTATAGGCAGAGTCGAAATAGTCAAACTCCGTGTCCGACATCTGCACGACCCCGTAGCGCTCCTTTTCCTGTATGGTCACCTTGAGGGAGGTAAGGGACGTCGGCGTGATGGTCACCTTTTCGACGAAAGGAATTCCCTTCTTGGGGCGGAAAAGGCTCATGAACCAGGAGGAGACCACATTATCATCGTACTTTTCCGTGAAAAGGAGGTCGGAAAGCTCCTCATCCGTATAGATGGTCGAGCCCTCGTATTCTCTGGTCTTCACCCCGCAGCACATGTAGATGAAGAGAAAGGCCGCCACCCCTAGAATGACGATGAAAAGGATGATATTCAGGATATAAAAACGGATCTTCCTCTTCATCTCAGGCCTCCAGTTCTTCGCTGCCCAGGGGAATCCGGTGGGAAACTGAAAGGACGAGGCCCATTTCCATCAAAAGAATAATGAGGGCGGACCCCCCGTAGCTGATGAAAGGCAGAGTAACGCCGGTATTTGGAATCGTATTTGTCACGACTGCGATATTCAGAAGGACCTGCAGGGAAATGTGGGTCATGACCCCGATTACCAGGAAGGAACCGAACTGATCATGGGCATTCATAGCCACGATGACACAGCGCCACAGGAGAAGAATATAGAGAATAATGAGGCCTACGGCCCCGAAGATTCCCAGCTCCTCGCAGATGATGGAAAAGATCATGTCGTTCTGGGCCTCGGGCACGAAGCCCAGTTTCTGCATGGAAGCCCCGAGTCCCCGGCCGAAGAGACCGCCGGAGCCTATGGCATAGAGGGCCTGCATGGTCTGATAGCCCTTGTCGTAGTTCTCCGGGTGCAGCCATATGGCAATCCGGTCCGACCGGTAGCCGGCCGTCATGATGAAAATCACGACGCCGAACAGACCCACAAAGAGGATACCGGCAAAGACCCCGGTCCGGCGGCTTGCAATGAAGAGCATGATGAAGGCAATGCCGGCCACGATGACGGCGGTCGAAAGGTTGTTATACGCAATGGCCGCCAGGCAGGGAACCAGAATCAGAAAAACCTTGATGATATTCTTCGTGTCGTTCAGGCTGGCATTGGACCTCGAGATCAGGGCCGCCAGGAAGATGATGACGGCCGCCTTGGCAATCTCCGAGGGCTGAATCGTAATGGGGCCCACCTTGAACCAGCGGGTAGAGCCGTTTCCGTTCGTCCCGACGAAATTGACCGCGATGCAGAGAAACATGGCCAGGGCATAGAAGAAACCGCCGAACTTTCTGAGCCTCCGGTAGTCGTAATAGGACTCGATAAGGAGGAAGAAAAAACCCACTGCCGCAAAGGCCGCCTGCCGCTTAAGAAAGTGGGCCGGGTCATTATACTTGAGATTGCCCTGGTAGGCAGAGACCGAGTACAGCATGACCATGCCGAAAGCCACGAGGAGAATCAGGATCAGAAGCAGACTGTAGTCGAAATAATACAGCTTCTTCTTTTTCATTTGTCATCTCCGGGCAGGGAACGGACGTATTCCTTGAAAATCTGTCCCCGCACTTCGTAATTCTTGAACATGTCCCAGGAGGCGCAGGCCGGGGAAAGGAGGATATTGTCCCCGGGAACGGCGGACTCCACGCAGATATCCACCGCCTCTTCAAGGGTATCCGCGGTTTCAAAGCTCATGAAGCCGTTCTTCCGACAGCACTCCGCAATCTTGTCCCGGGTCTGGCCGATGAGGACCAGCTTCTTGATCCGGCCCTTGAAGGAGGCAATCCACTCGTCATAGGTAGAGCCCTTGTCAAAGCCCCCGCCGATGAGGCAGGTGGGCGCGTCCATGGACTCGACAGCCTTGATGGCTGCGTCGGGGTTGGTTCCCTTGGAATCGTTATAGAACTTCACCCCGTTCTTGGTGCATACATATTCAATCCGGTGCTCAACGGCATGGAAGTTTTTGCAGCCTTCCTTGATGACGGCTTTCGGAACACCCATGGCTTCTGAGACCGCCATGGCTGCCATGGCATTCTCCCAGTTGTGGGGACCGATGATGAGGAGGTCGGAAACCGGCATGAACTCTTTGACCTTGCCTCCGATGGCCCGGTAGATGACCCGGTCTTTCACAAAGTAGCCGTTTTCCAGCTCCCGCTTGGAGGAAAACCAGGTGACACTGGCCTTGACATGGGCCCCGAAGGAACGGAGGATATCGTCCTCATAGTTAAGTACCAGCACGTCGTCCGCGTTCTGGTTCATCGTGATCATTTCCTTGACCCGGCTGTACTCCTCCATCGTGTGGTGGCGGTTCATGTGGTCCGGAGTGATATTCAGGATGGCAGCCACATTGGGATGGAAGGTGTCGGCTGTCTCCAGCTGGAAGGAAGAGATCTCCGCATCGGTGACCGTGGCTTCCGTCATCGAAAGGACTTCCGCCGTGTAGGGATTTCCGATATTGCCGACCACCCGGACGTCCTTGTAGAAACGCTTCAGAATCTCCCCGATCAGGGAAACCGTCGTCGTCTTTCCGTTCGTCCCGGTAACCGCACAGAGCCGGCCCTTGGCGTTTTCAAAGGCCAGCTCAATCTCGCCGGAAATTTTCGTCTTCCGTTTTTTCAGCTCCTGCACCAGCGGCTGGTCCAGAGGCACCCCGGGGGAAAGGACAGCTGTCCCGAAGGAAGCCATCTCCTCTTCCGGCAGAGACCCGGTAATCAAAGGAATGTCCGCAAGGGTCGGGTTCTTGGCATAGAAGGCGTTCTTGTCCAGTTCTTCATTGCTGTCGAAAAGCACGACTTCTTTGCCCTTGGCTTTCAGAAGTTCCGCGGCGCATACCCCGCTGATGCCGGTTCCGATTACGAGATACCTGTCCTCATTCATTGCAGCACTCTCCTTGTTTCTTCACAAATATTAGTCATAAAACTACATCAAAGCCGCCATGGCAACAATGGCCAGCATCAGGGTGATTCCCGAAAATACCGCTACCACCTTGGGCTCCGACCAGCCTCCGAGCTCGAAATGGTGGTGAATCGGGGCCATGCGGAAAATCCGCTTTTTCCCGTGAGTTAGCTTAAAAGAAGCCACCTGCAGGATGACTGAAACGACTTCCAGCAGATAGATGAAGCCAAAAATCACAATAAATAAGGGCATGTTCAGCACGTAGGCGCAAGACGCTACAAAGCCGCCCAGGGCCAAAGAACCCGTATCCCCCATGAAGATCTTTGCGGGATTGACGTTGAAAAAGAGGAAGGTCAGAAGGGCCCCGCACATGGCCGTCGCCGCAGGTCCCATGGACCGGCCCAGATATTCGGAAGCGAAAAAGAGGAAGGCACTCGTCACAATCGTAACCGTCGTGGCCAGGCCGTCGATGCCGTCCGTGAAATTGACTCCGTTTACGGTGCCGAGGACCGCCAGATAGAAAAGAGGGACGGCCCAGAAGCCGATTTCCACCTCATTTCCGTGCAGGAAGGGGACGGTCAAAGACAGGGTAATGTCTGAATAGAAGCGGATGTAGACAAGAAGCAGGGTGGCCGCCACAAACTGCAGCAAAAACTTCTGCCAGGCCAGGAGGCCGTCCGACCGCTTCAGGATAACTTTGAGGAAGTCGTCGAGGAAGCCGATGAGGCCGAAGGCGATGGTCCCGATCAGGACCGGAATGATGTGGGGATTGTTCCCGGAGCAGGCGATGGAAACCGCGATGAAGGGCAGGAGAAAAATGAAGCCCCCCATGGTCGGGGTCCCGTTCTTCTTCACGTGGGACTCCATAATATTGCGCTCGGTCTGGTCCACTTTCTTCTTCGTGAGATAGGGCACCAGAAACTCGCCCAGGACCAGGCACAGGGCAAAGGATGCAAAGAAAGGAATCAAAAGTTCATGCGTAATGTCGGAAACCATTTTTCTCTTCCTCCCTGAGGGGATTAATTATGCTCTGTAACGACTTCCTGTCCGGCTGCCGCTGCTGCCGCCTGGTCTGCCGCCGTTTTTGCTGCCGCGTCCGCCGCTGCCTGGGCCGCCTGCCCCTCCGTCGAGTTGGGGTCCAGTTTCTCCACGTTCAGGTAGGGCAGAATCTGGGACATGATGTTCTTGCATATGAGCTGGGCGTAGGTCGAATGGGCCTGGTCAGCCACGTTCGGCTCGTCTACAACCACATATACTACCACTTCCGGGTCCGAAACCGGAGCGAAACCGATGAAGGAAACCAGATATTTGTGATCGGCCCGGGGCAGCTTCTGGGCTGTACCGGTCTTGCCCCCGATGTCGTAGCCCGGAACAGCTGCGGTCTTTGCCGTGCCTTCCGTGACGACCGACCGGAGCATGTCCCGCATTGTAGCCGAGGTCTCGGCGGAGATGGTCTTCTTGACCACGGTGGGACTGATGTCCCTCACGATATTGCCGGAAGCGTCTTCAATGCCGGTCACGATATGGGGCTGATAGAGGGTGCCCCCGTTGATGATGGAGGAAAAGCCCGCAGCGAGCTGAACCATGGTCACATTGAAGTTCTGCCCGAAGGAGTTCGTGGCGAGATTGATGGTGTGGCCCAGGTCGTCCTCCGAATAGAGGAGGGAATCTGTCCGGGCCTCGGCAGGCAGATCAATGCCCGTCTTCTGCCCGAAGCCGAACAGGTGCTGGTAGGTGTAGAAATTATGAGCGCCCACCAGGCCGGAAATCTGCATCAGGGCGTCGTTGCAGGAGTGCTGCAGGGCCCCGTACAGAGTCAGCTGCCCGTGGTGGGAGGTACAGCGAACGTAGTTGGGCCCGATCTGCTCGCCCCCGTCGCAGAAGAAGGTCTCCCCTCCCGAAAGAGTCCCGGTATCGAGACCCGCGGAAATTGTAAAGGGCTTGAAGGTAGAACCGGGCTCGTAGGTCTGGGACACCGGGTAGCACTGCCAGAGACGGTTCAGGAAGTTCAGCTGGTCCTCCACCGGCATGGCTTCGAGCTCTTCCGGAGTATAGAAGGCCGAGAGATTTCTCGGGTCGTTTAAGTCAAAGGTCGGATAGGTTGCCATGGCCAGGATTTCCCCGTTCTTCGGGTTCATGACCAGGGCCGCCGTATTCTTGGAGCCTGTCGTGCTTCCGTTCAGATTCTGATTGTTCCAGTCCAGGATGCACTGCTCCACGATGGACTGGACATTCGTATCGATGGCCGTGATCAGGGTATTCCCGTTCTCCGGCTCAATCACGTTCTGTTCGACGGAGCTCTCGCTCTCCAGGTAGCCGTATGAACGCCCGTTCACCCCGTTTAAGGTGGAGTTGTATTCGCTTTCGAGGCCGATGACCCCGTTCGTCCCGTCGGTGGCATAGCCGATCATCTGGGCAGCCAGGGACCCGTAAGGATAGGAACGCTTGTATTCCTTCTCAAACCAGATGCCGTTTTTGACGATTTCGTTTTTCGTATCCTTGTCCGAGGCGATGTCGGAATAGGCCTTCATCTCCTCATAGGAGACGTCCTTGGCCAGGATCTTGTACTGGCTGTCCGGATCTGAAGCAAGATAGGCCTTCGCCGCTTCGATGTCGATTTCGGGAAAGCACTCCGCAAGGTGAGTGAACGTAGAGTCGACTTTTGCCTGGGCAGCCGCCCTCTTCTCGTCATTCTCCGCATCGGACACCGTTTCATTCATGAGCCGGGCATCGAGAATGACATTGTAGACGTCGACGGAAGTGGCCAGAACCGTACCTTTGCGGTCCGTGATATCTCCCCGCTGGTAGGGGATGATCTGGCTGTCATAGCGCTGCTGGGCCAGGACGATCTTCTCGTACTTGTCCCCGGAAGTGTACTCGATATACATGAGACGCCCTATTAAGACGCCAAAAAGAACGCAGACGGCTCCGAACACAAGCCAGAGCCTTCTCTGCATTCTTTGTAAAATTCTGGGACGTATATTCTTTTTTCGATCCAAACGGGGTCTCACGGCATCTCTTCGTACTGGTTCATGTAGTCTTCGGATTCCATATTATAATACACAATCTGGTCCGTGTCAGCATATACCATTCCGAGCTGGTTTACCGCCGTGTCCTTGATGGCGTTGAGGTTTAAGGATGTGGCAATCCGGTTCTTCGCCGCCGCATTGTCAGCCTTCAGGGTCGTGACCTCCTCCTGCAGGGAGCTGATATTGTTCCGCGAGCGGGTGATGGAATTCTGCAGGTGGACGTAGCCCGTGAAAAGGGCCCCGATCAGGATGATGACTCCCGTGAAAAGAACGGCCTGCATCTTCATGGCCCGCAGCTGTCTCGCCTGCCGACGGGCTTCTTTCCGCCTCCGGAGGGCTTCCTGCCGCCTCCGTTCCTGCCGTAAGGCTTCCCGGTCGGGCAGGACTTCTTCATTTTCCAGGGCGGCATTGCCGTCATAGTACGAGTAGGTCCTGAATTCCATTTCACACACCATCCTTTTCCTGCTTGTCCGTTCGGCAACTTTTTTCAGGACTGTGACTGAGTCGCTGAAAAAAGGCACTTCTTACCTCCCCGGACGACTGGCCGGCATATCGAGGTGTCTTTCGAAGATTCGAAGCTTGGCACTCTTTGACCGGCTGTTTGCTGCCTCCTCTTCCTGGCCGGGAAGAATCGGCTTTCTGGTAATCACTCTGCCCTTGGGACGTTTGCCGCACACACATACGGGGAAGTCCGGAGGACAGGTGCAGGGATTTTCATTTCTCCGGAAGGCTTCCTTCACAATCCGGTCCTCAAGGGAATGGAATGTGATGATACAGAGCCTGCCGCCTTCCGAAAGCAGGTCGATCATTTCATCTATGTGATCTGAAAGAACGGAAAGTTCTCCGTTTACCTCGATTCGCAGCGCCTGGAAGGTCCGCTTGGAGGGGTTGCCTCCGGTCCTTCTCGCCTTTTCGGGAATGGACTCCCGGATGATGACATTCAGCTGTCCCACATTGACGATCGGGGCTTTTTCCCGTTCATGAATAATATTTGCCGCTATACGGGATGCGAATTTTTCCTCTCCGTAATCCCGAAGAATCCGGGTCAGGTCATCTCCGGTATACGAATTAACGATGGTCTCTGCCGTCAGGGAGGACCGCCGGTCCATCCGCATGTCGAGCGGGGCGTCCTCTTCCATATAGGAAAAGCCCCTCTCTCCGGTATCAATCTGGTGGGAGGAAACTCCCAGATCCAGGAGAATCCCGTCCACATGTTCATATCCTGAGTCTTTCACCACCGGAACCATGTTTCCATAATTGTCCCGGATGATGGTGACCCGGTCTCCATAGGGGGAAAGTCGGTCCGACGCTGCCGCTATGGCTTCGTCATCCCGGTCAATTCCGATGAGATGTCCCTGGGGCCCAAGCCTTTTTGCAATCTCCGAAGAGTGCCCGGCCCCGCCCAGTGTTCCGTCCACATAGATTCCGTCGTCTTTGATCTGAAGTCCTTCCAAAACTTCATTCAAAAGCACGGGGATGTGGGAAAATGAGGCGCTCATAGGACAAGTCCCAGATCGGCCATGTCTTCGGCCATCTCATCCATGTCTCCGTCCCCGGTCGTCTCTTCAAAACGATCCCGGCTCCAGATTTCGACTTTGTTCAGGATACCCACAAGGACCACGTCCTTTTCAATTCCGGCAAACTCCCTCAGGTCCTGGGGAACAAGCGCCCTTCCCTGCTTGTCCACTTCCAGTTCCCGGGCCGAACCGATGAAGGTCCGTTCCAGCTGCCGGGCTTCCTTCTTCGAGGGGATAGAGCGGAACTGTTCCGCAATCCGCTCCCACTCGCTTTCCGGATAGAGGTAAAGGCATCGGTCAAAGCCTTTCGTGACGACGAAGTGCATTCCAAGGCCTTCACGGAGTTTCGCGGGGATGATGAGCCTGCCCTTTTCATCAATACTGTGACTGTACTGACCCATGAACATAGGGCGCTCCCTCCTTTCCGCAAACTCAGCAACTGTCTTCAAATGGTCTCTTCAGCGACGGGCGGGGCGGGAAAAGGGGACGCATTGTTGATAAAATAACTTATCAACAGGTTTATCAACAATATCCACTTTTCACCACTTCGTACCACTTCACGCCACTTTTGTCCTAAATATACCCCCTTTTTGTCGGCAACGCAAGAAGAAAATGCC
>JAZASQ010000055.1:0-12038 GCA_036343235.1 Lachnospiraceae bacterium | reverse complement strand
TGTTCCTTCAGGTCGATGGCGAAATTCTTGACGTCTCCGTCGAAATTGATCTTGTAGACAGGGGCGTCCCGGTTCGTCCGCACAATGCGGCTGTAGACCCGTTTCAGGTCGTCCGACTTGTGGCTGTCGTAGCGGCTGGCGCCGAGATTCTTCCCGTATGTGGTCAGAAAATACTGGTAGGCGTTGTCAATCTTTGCCATGGGACACCCCTCCTTTCTTCCGTGAAATCCGTACAATCCCTGTGCCGGGGGTCAGGCGTATATATGACTAATGTAAATAGCGGCCTTTGCCGAAAAACAGACTGTCCGGCACAAAGCCAAGAGCAGACGGATTTTCCATATCCCTTCTCTGCGCATGTCCATCACGTCAGAGGGCTGCATATTGAGAAGCGGGAAACGTATACAAGAATCCCATTTACTCATATATAATATACCACGCTGAATTCAACCTGTCATCTACGAGATGTGGGTACCTTTTGATCTAAATTGTGCCAAATAAAGTGCAATATAATCTTCCTTGCGTCAATCGGTTAGTCTGGAAGGAGAATTTTCTCCTGGCATTCCTGCATTTTCTCTTTTCTGCCAAGACTCCACGTTTCGGGCGAGTTAGAAAAGGAGAAATCTTCATTGGAAACCTGCATTTTTCTCTTTCCTGTCTCAGCAGTATGCTGCAAGTGCCGGAGAAAAGGAGAATTTTCCTTCAGAAACCAGCTTTTTTCTCTTTCTTGGCGCTGCGACACACGGCTGGAGTTGCGATAAAGGAGAAGATTTCTACAGAAGCTTGCATTTTTCTCTCTACTGGCTCAGTGGCAGGCGGCCGGATGGGCTGAAAGAGAGAAATCTTTTTCAAAATCTTGCAATCTTCTCTTTTATGGCGTTGCGGCACATGGTCGGAGCCGTGGAATAAGGGGGAGATTTTTTCAGAAACTGGCTTTCCTATCTTTCCCAGCTCAACGCCACACAGTTGGCACTTCTGAAGAAGAAAAAATTCTTGACAGCACGCCCTGTGCGTGATATTGTAGACAAGCCTGATTGAGCGCGGGCTTATTTTTTTGTCTAAAAATCAGCAGAAACAAGCGAAATAAACCCCAGGGAGCGCTTGCGTTACCTGGAGTTTATTGCGCTTGTTTCTGGCCAAGCCGCGGAGCGGCTCTGGCCATCCGCATGAAGCCGCCCGAAGGGCGGCGAATGCGGGTGCTGATTTGTTATATTAATGAATCAGAGAGGTGAGAAAGAGTCATGCGTACGAAGATTACACTTGAGTGCACAGAGTGCAAGCACAGAAATTATAATCTTACGAAGGAAAAGAAGGAACATCCCGAGCGGATGGAGACAAAGAAGTATTGCCCCTTCTGCAGAAAGCACACCCTGCACAAAGAGACACGATAAGTTCTAAGGAGTAGTTATGTCGGATTCGAAAGACAAAATTACCATGGCTGAACGCTGGGAAGGCCTTAAGAGCGAGTTCGGAAAGATTGTCTGGCTCGGCGGCAAGGATATTGCGAAGCAGACGACAGCGACTGTCATTTCTTCTATTATTATTGCCCTTCTCATCGCAATCTTCGATATGCTGATTCAGTATGGCGTTGACTGGCTTGTGAAACTGGGAGGCTGATTCTATGGCAGCTGAACCGCAGTGGTATGTAGCCCATACCTATTCCGGCTATGAGAACAAGGTCAAGGCGAATATCGAGAAGGCCATTCAGAACCGCCACCTCGAGGACCAGATTGTAGAGGTCTCCGTTCCCATGCAGGACGTTACCGAGGTGAAGAACGGCAAGAAGCGGACCGTTTCGAAGAAGCTCTTCCCCGGCTATGTCCTCGTGAAGATGATCATGAACGATGACACCTGGTACGTCGTCCGGAATACCCGGGGCGTTACCGGTTTTGTCGGCCCCGGAAGCAAGCCTGTTCCCCTGACTGAGGCGGATATGCGCCATCTCGGCATGGGCGGACAGACCGTTGATGCTTCCGAAATTGAGGTCGACTTCGGTGAAGGCGATACCGTCACCGTCATCGGCGGCATCTGGAAGGATACCGTAGGCGTCATCCAGTCCATGAATATGAGCAAGCAGACCGTTACGATCAATGTCGAACTGTTCGGACGGGAGACACCGGTGGAAATTTCCTTTGCCGATGTCCGTCTGGCTCACTGATTTATTTTTGACTATTCAGAGCGTTTCCGGATCTTTTTTAAGCCTTTGCTGCTGAATGGCTACATTATTTATGATCATTTAAGACGCACGCCATAGTGCGTATTTATATGATGCGGGAGCCGGACAAACCGGCGTATGAACCGCGAACTCTTTTTTCTTATATTAGGAGGAACTACAAATGGCAAAGAAAATCGAAGGCTATATCAAGCTTCAGATTCCTGCCGGCAAGGCAACACCGGCTCCCCCCGTCGGCCCGGCCCTCGGTCAGCACGGTGTGAATATCGTTGAATTCACAAAGCAGTTCAACGCAAAGACCGCACAGATGGGTGATACCGTTATCCCCACCGTCATCACGGTTTACGCAGACCGGTCTTTCACATTCATCACAAAGACCCCTCCTGCAGCAGTCATGATCAAGAAGGCCTGCAAGATTGACAAGGCTTCCGGTACTCCGAACAAGACGAAAGTAGCGAAGATCACCAAAGATCAGGTGCGCGAAATTGCCGAGTTCAAGATGAAGGACCTGAACGCCGCATCCGTTGAGGCAGCCATGAGCATGATTGCCGGAACCGCACGTTCCATGGGCGTAGAGGTTGTTGATTAATAATTGAGTGGGAGGGCTGAGAGGCCCGGTACAACCACAAGGAGGAATTTTATGGCAGGAAAGAAATACGCCGAATCCCTGAAGGCATTTGACAAGAGCCAGCAGTACGATGTTGACGAGGCTATGAAGATCGTCAAGCAGAATGCCAAGGCCAAGTTCGATGAGACAATTGAAGTTCACATCCGTACAGGCTGCGACGGCCGTCACGCCGAGCAGCAGGTCCGCGGTGCCGTCGTTCTCCCTCACGGTACAGGCAAGTCCGTCCGCGTCCTTGTATTCGCAAAGGATCAGAAGGCAGAGGAAGCTACAGCAGCCGGTGCAGATTTCGTCGGCGGCGAGGAGCTGATCCCCAAGATTCAGAACGAAGGCTGGTTTGATTTCGACGTCGTAGTCGCAACCCCTGATATGATGGGCGTTGTCGGCCGTCTCGGCCGTGTCCTTGGACCCAAGGGACTTATGCCCAACCCCAAGGCCGGAACCGTTACGATGGATGTCACCAAGGCCATCAATGATATCAAAGCCGGTAAAGTTGAGTACCGTCTCGACAAGGCAAACATCATCCACTGCCCCATCGGAAAGGCTTCCTTCTCCGAGGCAGATCTGGCTGAGAACTTCAACGCTCTGATGGGCGCCATTACAAAGGCCCGTCCTTCAAGCCTGAAGGGTGTTTACCTGAAGTCCATTTCCCTGGCGCCCACCATGGGCCCGGGCGTCAAGATCAATGCTGCTAAGCTTGGTGCTTGACAAATCGAACTATTTCTTATAAGATACCAAACGTTGCCGAAGACAGCAGGTGCTTTATATTATTAATGTAAAGCTCAAAGGGAAACCGCCAGCCGAGGGAATACGAGAAATATTCTTGATTTTCCTGCCCCTTCGGCCCATCCGGCTGAAGGGGCTTTCTTTTGCAATTGGTATGGCAGGATTTTGTCCTGCCGGACACATATCCGCACGGGTCATTTAGACTTCGTGCACAGGCACTTTCGCCTGAAATTTTTACAGGAGGTACACTAGAGTGGCAAAAGTCGAAGAGAAGCAGCCTGTCGTTCAGGCCATCTCAGACGCGGTCAACGGTGCGGCATCTGTCGTAGTCGTAGATTACCGCGGACTTACGGTCACCGAGGACACTGAGCTCCGTAAGACTCTCCGTGAAAACAATGTTGCATACAAGGTATACAAGAATACCATGATGAACTTTGCTTTCAAGGGCACAGAGTTTGAAGCGCTCTCCGATGTTCTCGAAGGACCGAATGCGATTGCCGTATCAAAGGACGATGCTACGGCTCCTGCAAGAATCCTTGCAGAATTCGCAAAGAAGGCTCCGAACCTTGAAATCAAGGCCGGTGTCGTTGAAGGACAGTTCTATGACGCAGAGGGTATGAAGGCTATTTCCTCCATTCCTTCGAAAGAAGAGCTTCTGTCCCGCCTGCTTGGTTCCCTGCAGTCCCCTATTACGAACCTTGCACGCGTACTCAATCAGATCGCAGAAAAGGGCGGCGCATCCGCAGAAGCACCTGCAGCAGCAGAGGCTCCCGCAGAGGAAGCAGCTCCTGCAGAGGCATGAGAACGAGATTTCGAGCAAGCCGCAGGCGCAGCTCGAATCTAGTCGTAGCCCTGTCGACGCCGTTAGTGAAGGCAAGCGATAGCGCAGCCTGAACTTACAAGTCGACTGAGGCAATTATTGATTTCTTTCATTATTATAAGGAGAAAATGAAATGGCAAAGATGACTACCGACGAATTTATCGCCGCAATCAAGGAACTTTCCGTACTTGAGCTCAATGATCTCGTAAAGGCTTGCGAGGAAGAGTTCGGCGTATCTGCAGCAGCAGGCGTTGTTGTAGCAGCAGGTGCAGGCGCAGGCGCTGCAGCAGCTGAGGAGAAGGATGAGTTTGACGTAGAGCTGACAGAAGTCGGCGCTCAGAAGGTCAAGGTCATCAAGGTCGTACGTGAAGCTACCGGCCTCGGCCTCAAGGAAGCAAAGGACCTCGTTGACGGCGCTCCCAAGATCGTTAAGGAAGGCGCTGACAAGGCAGCCGCTGAAGAGCTCAAGAAGCAGCTCGAAGAGGTTGGTGCAAAGGTTACTCTTAAGTAATCAAAGCCTTTATAAAGATTTTGCAGGGACAGATCCGGGAAAATCGGGCCTGTCCCTTTTTGCATGCTTCCGCTGCCACATTATTATTTAAGTAAATTCTCCTTGACTTTGGGAAATGATTTGTTGTATATTTTAGTTTGCACTCTTGTGGCAGAGAGCTTGATGAGAGCAAGCCGGTAGGCGCAGCTCGAATCTAGCCGTAGCCCTGTCGGCGCAGTTAGCGAAGGCGAGCGCTAGAGAAGCCTGAGCTTACAAGCCGACGTGGTGAAGTGCGCTTTGTAGCAAAGCAATTGCGAAAGGTAGTGTACACATGGAGAAAAACAGAATACGTCCGGTGAAAGCCGGAAAGGGAATTCGGATGAGCTACGCCCGCCAGCGTGAAGTTCTGAAGATGCCGAACTTCATCGATGTTCAGAAGAGTTCCTATCAATGGTTTCTGGATGAGGGTCTGAAGGAAGCCTTTGATGATATTTCCCCGATCACTGATTACAGTGGCCATCTCTCTCTGGAGTTTACGGACTTCACCCTCGCCCGGGACGAAGTCAAGTATTCCATTCCGGAGTGCAAGGCCAGGGACGCCACCTATGCGGCTCCTTTGAAGGTGCGTGTACGCCTTTACAATAAAGAAACCGACGAGATCAATGAGCATGAGATCTTCATGGGCGACCTGCCCCTGATGACGGATACGGGTACTTTCGTTATCAATGGCGCTGAGCGTGTTATCGTATCCCAGCTTGTCCGTTCTCCCGGTATTTACTATGGTATCGACCACGACAAGCTCGGGAAGAAGCTCTATTCCTGCACGGTCATCCCCAACCGGGGCGCCTGGCTCGAGTATGAGACGGATTCCAACGACGTCTTCTCCGTCCGCGTAGACCGGACCCGGAAGGTGCCTATTACTGTCTTCCTGCGCGCCCTTGGTCTTGGCACGAATCAGGAGATTATCGATACTTTCGGCGAAGAACCGAAGATTCTGGCTTCCTTCGAGAAGGATCCCTCTATTACAGAGACAGATCCCAACGGTTCCTACGAGAAGGGTCTGCTGGAACTCTACAAGAAGATCCGTCCCGGTGAGCCTCTGGCCGTAGAGAGCGCAGAGTCTTTGATTACCGGCATGTTCTTCGATCCCCGCCGCTATGACCTGGCGAAGGTCGGCCGTTACAAATTCAATAAGAAGCTTTCCTTCAGAAACCGCATCGCCGGCCATACCCTGTCCGAGGATGTCGTTGACGAGGAGACCGGCGAAATCATCGCTTCCGCCGGCACCCACCTTGACCGGGCCCTGGCAAAGAAGATCCAGGACGCGGCGGTTCCTTATGTCTGGATTCAGACAGAGGAGCGGAACGAGAAGGTTCTTTCCAATATGATGGTGGACCTTTCCGCTTATGTCGACTTTGACCCCAAGTCCGAGCTCGGCATCAAGGAGATGGTTTATTACCCTGTACTGAAGCAGATTCTCGAGGAGCACACGGAGGAAGAAGATCTGAAGGAAGCCCTGAAGGCCAATATCCATGACCTTGTGCCCAAGCACATCACCCGTGAGGATATTTTTGCTTCCATCAATTACAATATGCACCTTGAGTGGGGCATCGGAAACAAAGACGATATCGATCATCTGGGCAACCGCCGCATCCGTTCCGTAGGCGAGCTGCTGCAGAATCAGTACCGGATCGGCCTTTCCCGTATGGAGCGTGTCGTTCGCGAACGTATGACGACCCAGGACCAGGAGATTATCTCTCCCCAGTCCCTCATTAATATAAAGCCCGTGACAGCTGCTGTGAAGGAGTTCTTCGGTTCCTCCCAGCTGTCCCAGTTCATGGATCAGACGAACCCTCTTGGCGAGCTTACCCACAAGAGACGTCTTTCTGCCCTCGGTCCCGGCGGTCTGTCCCGTGACCGGGCCGGATTCGAGGTCCGAGACGTACATTATTCCCACTACGGAAGAATGTGTCCCATTGAGACCCCTGAAGGACCGAATATCGGTCTGATCAACTCCCTGGCTACATTCGCCCGGATCAATGAGTACGGCTTTATTGAGGCTCCTTATAGAAAGATAGACAAGACGGACAAGGACAACCCCCGCGTCACGGACGAAGTTGTCTACATGACCGCCGATGAGGAAGACGATTATCACGTAGCCCAGGCGAACGAGAAACTGGACGAGGAAGGCCATTTCGTTAGAAAGTCCGTCTCCGGCCGTTTCCGGGATGAAACCCAGGAATATCCCCGGGCCATGTTCGACTACATGGATGTATCCCCCCGCATGGTCTTCTCCGTCGCTACGTCCCTCATTCCTTTCCTGCAGAACGACGATGCAAACCGCGCCCTCATGGGCTCCAACATGCAGCGGCAGGCCGTTCCTCTTCTGACGACCGAGGCTCCGGTCATCGGTACCGCCATGGAGGAAAAGACTGCTGTCGACTCCGGCGTCTGCGTAGTAGCGAAGCATGCCGGAACCGTTGAGATGGCTGAGGCCCGCCGGATTGTCGTTGTCCGTGATGACAATGGTGAGAAGGACGAATATATCCTGACCAAGTTCGAGAGATCCAACCAGTCGAACTGCTACAACCAGCGCTGCATCGTCTTTAAGGGTGACCACGTCGAAGAGGGCGAGGTCATTGCAGACGGTCCCGCAACGAGTGGCGGCGAGCTGGGTCTGGGCAAGAACCCCCTGATCGGGTTCATGACCTGGGAAGGTTACAACTACGAGGATGCGGTCCTTCTGTCCGAGAAGCTCGTTCAGAAGGATGTATATACCTCCATCAACCTTGAGGAGTACGAGACGGAAGCCCGGGATACGAAGCTGGGACCGGAAGAAATCACCCGCGATGTGCCCGGTGTCGGTGAAGAGGGTCTTAAAGACCTCGACGAGAACGGTGTCATCCGCATCGGAGCCGAGGTCCGGGCCGGAGATGTTCTGGTCGGAAAAGTTACCCCCAAGGGAGAGACAGAGCTTACTGCTGAGGAGCGCCTCCTTCGCGCCATCTTCGGCGAAAAGGCACGTGAAGTCCGGGATACTTCTCTGACTGTTCCCCACGGTGTTTACGGCACCATCATCGATGCCCGCGTATTTACAAGAGAAAACGGCGACGAGCTGCCGCCCGGCGTCAACAAGAGTGTTCACATCTGCATCGCCCAGAAGAGAAAGATTCAGGCCGGTGACAAGATGGCCGGACGCCACGGAAACAAGGGTGTCGTTTCAAGAGTCCTTCCTGTCGAGGATATGCCCTACCTGCCGAACGGCCGTCCCCTGGATATCGTCCTGAACCCTCTGGGCGTACCTTCCCGAATGAACATCGGACAGGTCCTGGAGATTCACCTTTCTCTGGCGGCAAAGGTTTTAGGTTTTAATATTTCCACCCCCATCTTCGACGGAGCGAACGAGAAGGATATTTCCGACCTCCTCGAGATGGCAAATGATTATGCAAATACGGAGTGGGAGGAATTCGAGGCCAAGTATAAGGACGTCGTACTCCCTGAGGTCATGCAGTACCTCTATGACCACCGCGACCACAGAGCCCTCTGGAAGGGGGTTCCCATCAGCCGCGACGGAAAGGTACAGCTTCGTGACGGCCGTACCGGCGAGGAGTTCGATTCTCCTGTCACCATCGGTCACATGCACTACCTCAAGCTCCACCACATGGTAGATGACAAGATTCATGCCCGTTCCACCGGTCCTTACTCCCTTGTCACCCAGCAGCCTCTCGGCGGCAAGGCCCAGTTCGGCGGTCAGCGTTTCGGAGAGATGGAGGTTTGGGCCCTCGAGGCATACGGCGCAGCCTATACCCTGCAGGAGATCCTGACCGTCAAGTCCGACGATGTAGTCGGCCGTGTCAAGACCTACGAGGCCATCATCAAGGGTCAGAACATCCCTACCCCCGGAACACCCGAGTCCTTCAAGGTACTTCTGAAGGAACTGCAGTCCCTGGCACTCGATGTCAAGCTCCTCGACCATGACGGCAATGAGGTCAAACTTATGGAGGCTTCGGATTACGGCAATACGAATCTGAACTCCATCATCCAGGGCGACCGGAACTACGCCTTCGAGTCGAATGAGTCCTTTGAGAGGGCCGGCTTCACAAAACAGGAATTCGATGCGGATTCAGAGACTCTGAAGAATGTTGAAGAGGAGTCCGATGAGGATGCGGATGAAGATGAGGATTTCGGTCCGGACGACGGAGAAATCCTCGGGGACAATGACAATGCCCTGCTGTCTGCCATTTCCAGCATCGGTTCCGATTCCGAAGAAGACTAAGAGGAGGTAACTATTCGTGCCGAGAACAGAAGTTTCATCGAATGTGGATTTTGAATCGATAAAGATTGGCCTTGCCTCCCCCGAGAAGATCCGGGAATGGTCCTTCGGTGAGGTCAAGAAGCCTGAGACTATCAATTATCGTACTTTAAAACCTGAAAAGGACGGCCTCTTCTGCGAGAAGATTTTCGGACCCACGAAGGACTGGGAGTGCCACTGCGGCAAGTACAAGAAGATCCGCTACAAGGGCGTTGTCTGCGACCGATGCGGCGTTGAGGTCACGAAGTCCTCTGTCCGCCGTGAGCGGATGGGCCATATAGAGCTCGCTGCCCCTGTTTCCCATATCTGGTATTTCAAGGGCATCCCTTCCCGCATGGGTCTGATCCTGGACATCAGCCCCCGGACTCTGGAAAGAGTCCTCTATTTCGCATCCTATATCGTACTGGATCCCGGTGAAGGGACGAACCTTTCTTATAAGCAGGTTCTTTCCGAGGCGGAGTACAACGATGCCCGCGACCAGTACGGTGACGCTTTCCGGGCCGGCATGGGCGCTGAGTCCATCCAGGAGCTCCTGAAGGCTGTCGATCTTGAAAAGGAATACGCAGAGCTTACCGGCGAGCTGGAGAATGCTTCCGGCCAGAAGAGGGCCCGCATCATCAAGCGGCTCGAGGTCGTAGAGGCTTTCCGCAAGTCCGGAAACAAGCCTGAGTGGATGATCCTGAACGTAATTCCTGTCATCCCTCCGGACCTTCGTCCCATGGTTCAGCTGGACGGCGGCCGTTTCGCTACGTCCGACCTCAACGACCTTTACAGAAGAATTATCAATAGAAATAATCGTCTTCGCCGTCTCCTTGACCTCGGGGCTCCCGAGATCATCGTAAGAAACGAGAAGCGTATGCTGCAGGAAGCCGTTGACGCCCTGATCGACAACGGCCGCCGCGGCCGGCCTGTTACAGGCCCCGGCAACCGGCCCCTGAAGTCCCTTTCCGACATGCTCAAAGGTAAGGGCGGTCGTTTCCGGCAGAACCTCCTGGGCAAGCGTGTCGACTACTCAGGACGTTCCGTTATCTGTATCGGACCTACCCTTAAGATCTGGCAGTGCGGTCTGCCCAAGCCCATGGCTCTCGAGCTTTTCAAGCCCTTCGTTATGAAGGAACTCGTTGCCCAGGGCAAGGCTCAGAACATCAAGAGCGCCAAGAAGAAGGTAGAGCGGGTAGAGCCCGAGGTTTGGGATATCCTCGAGGATGTCATCAAAGAGCATCCCGTAATGCTGAACCGGGCGCCGACCCTGCACCGTCTCGGTATCCAGGCCTTCGAGCCCATCCTTGTTGAAGGCAAGGCCATCAAGCTTCACCCGTTAGTCTGCGCGGCATATAACGCCGACTTCGATGGAGACCAGATGGCGGCCCACCTTCCCATCACGGAAGAGGCCCAGGCGGAGTGCCGCTTCATGCTGCTCTCCCCGAACAACCTCCTGAAGCCTTCGGACGGCGGTGTCGTTGCCGTTCCTTCCCAGGATATGGTGCTGGGTATCTATTACATCACCCAGCAGCGTGACGGAGAGCCCGGCGAGGGCAAGTACTTCAAGTCCGTCAACGAAGCCATTCTGGCAAAGGAGAACAAGGTCATCACCCTCCAGTCCAAGATCAAGATCCGCATGGAGAAGACCCTGGCTGACGGAACGAACGTGACAAAGGTGCTCGACACCTCCCTCGGCCGCTGCATCTTCAATGAAATCATCCCCCAGGACCTGGGCTTCGTGGACCGGACCGATCCGGCCAATGCCTGCGACCTGGAAATCGACTTCCTCGTCAAGAAGAAGGACTTAAAGAATATACTCGAGCACGTCATCCATACGCATGGCGCCACAAAGACCGCAGAGGTCCTCGATGACGTCAAGGCCATGGGCTACAAGTTTTCGACCCTTGCGGCCATGACTGTATCCATTTCGGATATGACGGTGCCCGCTTCCAAGGAGGAGCTGATTCACAGCGCTGAGCAGACGGTTGACAAGATTACTGCCCAGTACCGCAGAGGCCTCGTTTCCGAGGAAGAGCGTTATAAGGAAGTTGTCGATACCTGGAAGAAGACCGATGACCAGCTGACAAAGGACCTGCTGGACGGCCTCGACCCTTACAACAATATTTTCATGATGGCTGACTCCGGAGCCCGTGGTTCCGACAAGCAGATCAAGCAGCTGGCCGGCATGCGAGGCCTGATGGCCGATACAACGGGCCGTACCATCGAGCTGCCCATCAAGTCGAATTTCCGTGAAGGTCTCGACGTACTGGAGTACTTCATGTCCGCCCACGGCGCCCGCAAGGGTCTGTCCGATACGGCCCTCCGTACCGCCGATTCCGGTTACCTGACGAGACGTCTCGTCGATGTCTCCCAGGAGCTCATCATTCGCGAGCGTGACTGCGTTGAGGGCACAGGCCGGGAAATCCCCGGAACCTGGGTCAAGGCATTCACAAGCGGCAAGGAGACCATTGAAACCCTGCAGGACCGGATTACCGGACGTTTCTCCTGCCTGGATATATACGACAAGGACGGAAACCTCATTGTCAAGAAGAACCACATGATCACTCCTGCGAGAGCGGAGAAGATTGTGACTGTCGGCGTAGACGAGAAGGGCCAGCCTGTCACCAAGGTCAAGATCCGGAACATCCTGAACTGCCGTTCCAAGGACGGTATCTGCGCTAAGTGTTACGGGGCAAACATGGCTTCCGGCCAGCCTGTACAGGTCGGTGAGGCTGTCGGCATCATCGCTGCCCAGTCCATCGGTGAGCCCGGTACCCAGCTGACCATGCGTACCTTCCATACCGGCGGTGTTGCAGGATCTGATATCACACAGGGTCTTCCCCGAGTCGAGGAGCTTTTCGAGGCAAGAAAGCCCAAGGGTCTTGCCATCGTCACGGAAATCCCCGGCAAGGT
>JAZASQ010000054.1:0-12166 GCA_036343235.1 Lachnospiraceae bacterium | reverse complement strand
GTAATGAATTCCATAGAGTCCGGCCTGCCGGAAGACTTCTACACGGTGGACCTCATGGATGCCTACTCGGCCCTGGGGCGGATTCTTGGGAAAGAAGTCGGGGACGACCTGGTCGAGGAGATATTTTCAAAGTTCTGTATCGGAAAGTGAGCTTTCGTCTATTGACGAAGTCGCCGGCCCCGGGTTTTTGTTAAACATTTTGTTTTGCAGATAGTTGGATTTTTTCTTGCAGCTGTTTTTGTGCTGTTTCTATAGAGGATTTGCGTATCATGGCAATGGATGTGATCCGTGAAAATTACGATGTCGTGGTGGTCGGGGCCGGCCATGCGGGCTGCGAGGCAGCATTGGCCTGCGCGCGCCTGGGACTCGAGACCATCATTTTCACGGTCTCCATGGATTCCGTTGCCTTCATGCCCTGCAATCCCCACATCGGCGGCTCCTCCAAGGGCCACCTGGTTTTCGAGATCGACGCCCTGGGCGGGGAGATGGGGAAGAATATAGACAAGACCTTCCTCCAGTCCAAGATGCTGAACACATCCAAGGGCCCCGCGGTCCACTCCCTCCGCTGCCAGGCGGACAAGCAGATGTATTCCCTCGAGATGCGGCGTACCCTCCAGCACACGGACCACCTGACTCTGCGCCAGGCCGAGGTCTGCGAACTCCTTGTAGAGAGCGGAAAAATTTGCGGCGTGAAGACCTTAAGCGGGGCAACTTACTACGCAAAAGCTGTAATTCTCTGCACCGGGACCTACTTAAACGCCCGCTGTCTCTTCGGGGAAGTGATTGAACACACAGGGCCCAACGGCCTCAAAGCCGCCACCCACCTCACAGATTCCCTGGTGAAAAACGGGGTGAAAATGCAGCGCTTCAAGACCGGCACCCCGGCCCGGATTGACGGACGGACCATCCACTACGACGAAATGACGCCCCAGTACGGGGACCCGGTCGTCGTTCCCTTTTCCTGGCACACGGATCCGGCGAGTGTCCAGAAGCCCCAGGAGAAGTGTTATCTTACTTATACTAATGAAAAGACCCACGAACTCATCCGAAACAACCTGGATCGGTCGCCTATTTACGCCGGAATCATTGAAGGAACGGGTCCGAGATATTGCCCCTCCATTGAGGACAAAGTGGTAAAATTCAGCGAAAAGGACCGACATCAGCTCTTTATCGAGCCCGAATCCATTTTCACGAACGAGATGTATATAGACGGCATGTCGTCGAGTCTTCCTGAGGAAGTCCAGCATGCCATGATCCATACCGTCCCGGGCCTTGAAGATGCGAAGGTCGTCCGCAATGCCTATGCGATCGAGTACGACTGCATTTCAGCAAACCAGCTCAAACTTTCCCTGGAGTTTAAGAACATTGCCGGCCTCTTTGCGGGCGGCCAGTTCAACGGGTCGTCCGGTTACGAAGAGGCAGCGGCCCAGGGTCTGATCGCCGGTATCAATGCAGCCATGTATGTGAAGGGGGAGGAACCCCTGATCCTGGACCGGTCGACTTCCTACATCGGCGTCCTGATTGACGACCTTGTCACAAAGGTGAACCGGGAGCCCTACCGCATGATGACCAGCCGGGCCGAGTACCGCCTCCTTCTCCGCCAGGATAATGCAGACCTCCGCCTCACCGAATTCGGCCATCGGGTCGGTTTGCTTAGTGATGAGCGGGCGGCCTACATAGAAAAGAAGGAAGAGGCCATCCAAAAGGAAATCGAAAGGGTGGACTCCGTCCGGGTCGGGGCCAATCAAAAAGTAAATGACGTTTTGACAGGACTCGGTTCCGCCCCCCTCGGCACCGGGGCCTCCCTTGCGGAATTAATTAGACGGCCCGAACTTTCGTATGCTGCACTTAACTCTCTTGACCCGGACCGGCCGGACCTTCCCAAGGACTTCGCGGAAGAAGTCAATATCGATATCAAGTATGCCGGCTACATCGACCGGCAGAAGAAGCAGGTGGAAAAGTTCAAAGCCGTGGAAGGAAAACGGATCCCTGAGAACTTGGACTACCAGAAGGTTCCGTCGCTCAGGATTGAAGCCAGGCAGAAGCTCGAAGCCATCCGCCCTGTGAACATCGGCCAGGCGTCAAGAATCGGCGGCGTTTCCCCAGCGGATATTTCGGTGCTGCTGGTGTATCTTAAATCTGGAAAGTACCTTAACGATTTTCAGGAATAGAAAATGGCATTTGGGTTTTGCAGTTTTTGTGCTGCAATTGTGCTTTGACTTTTTGGGAATGTTTTTTTCGTTTCCGTTCCTGATAATAGTTTTATCCCGATTTCGCGACTGAATTTTTGGAGTGTATTTGTATGGCTTTGTCTGCACCTGTCCTGGATGAATTAAAACTAAATATCGAGTCCCTGGGCTTGTCTGCAGATGAGAAAGTCCTGCAGAAATTTTCCATGCTCTATGATCTGCTCATTGCAAAGAATGAGGTTATGAATCTGACTGCCATCACGGATGAGAGGGAAGTGGCAGTCAAGCACTTCTATGATTCTCTGACTTTGGTGAGAGACAAAAAGGTTATGGAACTGCTTCAGTCCGGAGCAAAAGTCTGCGACCTGGGAACCGGGGCCGGCTTTCCGGGAATTCCGATCAGGATTCTGTTTCCCCAGACAAAGCTCACCTTCGTGGATTCGGTGCAGAAGAAGCTGACTTATATAGAAGAAACACTGAAGGAGCTCGGCCTTCATAAGGGCTGCACAATCTGTCACTCCCGGGCGGAAGACTTGGGCCGCAATCCGGCTTCACGTGAAACCTTTGACCTGGTCACCTCCCGGGCGGTTGCCAATCTGTCCACTCTTTCCGAATACTGCCTTCCCCTGGTGAAGACGGGCGGATACTTCACAGCCATGAAGGGGGACAAGTCCCAGACCGATACGGAAATTTCCACAGCGCAGAAGGCAATTTCCTTATTGGGTGGTAAAATGGTTTTCACGGAGAGCTTCAATCTTCCGGAGGACATGGGGGAGCGGACCCTTGTCTCTGTCCGGAAGACCAAGCCTACTCCGAAGAAATTTCCGAGAAAGGCAGGCCTGCCTTCGAAGGAGCCCCTTGCCTGAAAAATTCTTTGTAAGTTGGGCCTGCCTTCCAAGGAACCGATTGCCTGACATAGAAATTTTTCTGCAAGGTCGGGCAACTGCTTGCCTGCATTTGCGCCTGAAATTTACCGGCGGCCCTTTTTTCTGTAATTGATTTCCTTTCGATTTCCATATTGGAGGTCTCACATGCTGGACGACATCATCAAAAAACTGAGTGATTCCTATACCGCTGACCTCCTTGCTGCGGACGAAGAAAAGGAGATGGTCACGACCCAGCTTCGGGAGGAGCGGAAGTTTCTGAAACTCATCCTCTCTGAAGAGGGGGAGAACTTCAACGAATTTTCTCCCCGCTCGAAGAAAGACGATGAGGGGAAGCTGGCCGAGACCCGGAAGAAAATCGACGAGCTGGAAAAGAAGCAGGAGGACCTGGCCCTTTCCATCGAACTTTCCAAGCAGAAACTTTCCGATATGAAGGCAGCAAGGGAAGAACTCGTCGCTCTTCGCTCTGAACTTGAATCTTCCAATGCGGACGACAGTCCTTCCGTATCGGAACAGATGGAACCCCCTGCTGAGACGTCAGATGAAAATTCAACTGATGACGATCTTGTCTTCCACATGAAGAACATCATTTCATATCTTCCGGCTGACCCTATGAGGGCAAAAGTTGAATTACAGAATATCGTGGATGGGATTTCAAAAAATACTTCACAAAAATTGGACGATAAGGACGAATGATTTTCTCCCTCACTAGATATTGTACCCTTGTTTCACGTGGAACATTTCGATTGAGGTAAAACATCAATCTAGATTTAGTCTTTCGGTTAAAATCAAAATACAAAAAGTAGTGGTCGAAACCCGAAAAATGTTTCACGTGGAACATGATAAAGACAACCCAATATATAGGGTTCATACCACAAATTGTGGATATTCCCACCAAAACCATATTAGGAATAGAGGATTCAAAGTGCTATAATACGGCACAATGGCTCCTGTGGAAGGGACGGCCCGAAACATATTAATATTGTACGAATAGGGAGTGTGTGAATGGGAACAGTACTGGCAATAGCAAATCAGAAGGGCGGGGTCGGAAAGACCACGACCACGATCAATCTTTCGGCCTGCCTGGCGGAAAAAGGAAAGAAGGTCCTGGTCATTGACACGGACCCCCAGGGGAATACGACCTCCGGCTTCGGTCTGAACAAGAACGAGCTGGAGACCTCCATCTACGACCTGATGCTGGGAGAAAATTCCGCAAAAGAATGTATGGTGGAGATTGAGAACATTCCGGGGCTGAAACTCATCCCATCGAATATCGACCTGTCCGGCGCGGAGATTCAGCTCATAGATGAGAATAATAAAGAGTATATTCTCCGGGACGCCATTGACTATGTGAAGGACGAGTTCGACTTCGTCATCATCGACTGCCCGCCGTCTCTCAACATGCTGACCATCAACGCCATGACCACAGCGGACAGCGTCCTGGTTCCGATCCAGTGCGAGTACTACGCCCTGGAAGGTATCGCCCAGCTCATGATGACAATCGACCTGGTCCATGACCGCCTGAACGAAAAGCTCACCATGGACGGAGTTGTCTTCACCATGTTTGACGGCCGGACGAATCTTTCGAATGAAGTAGTGGAGTCTGTGAAGAATTCCATCCAGGCCCATGTCTACGGAACCATCATTCCGAGAAATGTCCGCCTGGCCGAAGCTCCTTCCCACGGCCTGCCCATCAATCTCTACGACAGCAAGTCCGCCGGAACCGAGAGCTACCGCAAGCTCGCGCAGGAAATCATTGACCGCCACTGAAAATACAAGCGCAAAAAAGAAACAGCTGCGGGCGGATGAGAAAATTCCATATGAAAAATCCAAAGACCGGACGACTGCAGAGGTTTCAAGTGAAAAAATTTTGCAAAGTGAAATTACCCGAATGGATTTTGGAATTTACGATAGAAATTTGAGAAAAGGTAGATAGAGGATGCCTGAAACAAATACGAAGAAAAAGAAACATTCGGCCCTGGGCGCGGGACTGGACGCCCTGATCCCGCCGGCGCGAGCCAGCGTCAGCGCCGCGAGCGCCGGGTCCAAGTCTGCCGGTGAGCAGAAGAAGGACGACGACGGCCGGGTCATGATGGATATAAATAAAGTAGAGCCCGACAAGAACCAGCCCCGGAAGAATTTCGACGAGGACGAGCTCGATAACCTGGTGGACTCCATCAAGCTCCACGGAATCTTCCAGCCATTGCTCGTTCAGAAGAAGGACGACTACTATATGATCATCGCCGGCGAGCGCCGGTGGCGGGCTGCCAAGAAGGCCGGCCTCAAGGAAGTCCCGGTCATTATCTGCAACTACTCCGAGCAGGAGATCGTGGAAATCCAGCTGATCGAGAATATCCAGCGGGAGGACTTAAATCCCATTGAGGAAGCCCAGGGCTACAAGAAACTCATGGAGGACTTCGACCTGACCCAGGACCAGATTGCGGAAAAGGTTTCGAAGAAGCGGTCCACGATTACGAACGCCATCCGGCTTCTGAAGCTGGACAAGCGGGTCCAGGACATGCTGGTCACGGAAAAACTTTCCGGCGGCCATGCGAGAGCATTGCTTGCCATTGAAGACGGGGACAAGCAGTACGAGTTCGCCCAGAAGGTCTTCGACGAAAGTATGTCTGTCCGGGATGTGGAGAAGGCTGTCAAAAAGCTGATCAGGGAAGAACCCGAAAAGCCGACCGCCCCCAAGGGGAAGGAAATCACCCCGGCCCTGGCCGCCATCTATGCGGACACAGAGGAGAAGCTGAAGCAGCATATCGGAACGAAAGTCCGCATCGCAGCCAGGGACAAGACCTGCGGGAAGATTGAGATCGAATATTATTCCGAAGAGGAACTGACCCATCTTGTAGAGCGCCTGCAGCAGATCTGACGCATCGAAAATCTGTTCGACACAAATGCCGCGCGCCAGCGTTTTCCTGCAGGACAGAAGCACAGTTGCCTATGCAGGATTTACATTGGTCATACTGCAAAACGGAAACACAGTTCTTACAAAAGGTTTTACATTATTCATAGGAAAGAAAATATATGATAGAGCAATATCTCGGAATTCCATCCGACTACATCATCATAGGGCTGGCGGCGGCGGCAGTCGTGCTGCTGATTCTCATTATTATAAATATGGCCCAGATGCGGAAAATCCGGTCCCGGCTCGAGGTCTTCATGAAGGGGAAGAACTTAAAGTCCCTGGAGGACACGCTCGTGTACCGGCTTGAGCAGGTGGATTCCCTGCGGACAGCCAACGACGCCAATGAGAAAAATATCGCCAACATCCAGGACCACCTCAAGGGCTGCTACAACAAGTTCGGCCTCGAGAAATACAACGCCCTCGACGAGATGGGGGGCAACCTTTCCTTCGCCCTCTGCATGCTGGACGACCTGAACAACGGCTTCGTTTTGAATGTGGTCCACAGCCGGGACGGCTGCTATACTTACGTGAAGGAAATCATAGACGGAAATGCCGTGCTGGGTCTCGCCGCCGAGGAAGAGACCGCACTTGGAAAGGCCATGGGAAGACTTGCATAAATATCTGAACGCAATAGGATTCGGTTCCTGGTCGAAGAAGGATTTTGACGAATGGCTCTACGAAGAAGCCCTTGCCGACCCCGATATCACAGTGGAAGCGACCGACCTCGATGGAAATCCCGTCGTGGAGAAGCGGAGGGAAGTCGCCCCGGGCATGGGCATCTGCATGCGGGGATTTTACGGGCCCGACGGAAAATTCATCCTCGACAGCTTCTTCCCCTACCGGGAGCCCAAGCTGCAGACAAACAATCTTGAGACGAATATAATTCCACAGACAGACCGGTACGGAATGTACGGCGTCTGCGACGATGTCCGCCTCGGAGTCGACCTGGTCTACTTCGTCCAGGACATGATGGCCCTCTTGAAGACCGATCAGAAGAATAATGCAGATGTCTTTTTCGGAGGGACCTCCCTGATGGGCCTGGCGGACAGCGGGACCATCCTGCTGCCGGTTGCGAAGACGCCGGAGTTTGTGGAGCGGGCCGAGAAAGCCCGGAAGAAAAAGGGCGAGAAGATGCTCGCCGCCCGGAACGGAGATGAAAAGGCCTACGAAGACCTTTCCATGGAAGAGATGAATCTCTATTCCGTGATCACCTCCCGCCTTTCCGAGGAATCCATCTACGAGATCATTGATACCTCCTTCATGCCGGTCGGGGTGGAGACGGACAAGTACGCTGTCGTCGGGGAGATCACGGACGCCCACAAATTCTTAAACCGGGTCACGATGAAGACGGTCTGGGTCCTGACCCTTGTGACCGAAAGCATGCAGTTTGAAGTTACGGTCAACAGTAAAGACCTGGTGGGCGTTCCATGGAGAGGCCGCCGCTTCAAGGGCGAGATCTGGCTGCAAGGGAAGGTAAACGCCTGACGGCGTCCCGGCGCTCGCATAAGGCTCGCGCCCGAAACCCGCTCGCATAAGGCTCGCGCCCCGCATCCCGCAATCCGCAAATAACTCTTAAACAATAATGAACATCCTGGAAACTATAGAGAGCCATGCGGCCGCCCGGCCGCATTCCCCGGCCTTCATAATGCCGGAGGGCTCGATTACATACGAAGAACTGTGGACTTTTTCCGGCAGGGTCGCCGGATGGTTGGCTGGACTTTCCCTCGCGAAAGGACAGCCAATTCCTGTGTATGGTCACAAAAATATTTTGCAGCCCGTCTGCTTCCTGGCCTGCGTCCGCAGCGGCCACCCCTATGTGCCTCTCGACACCAATATGCCGGCCGGCCGCATTTCCGACATTCTGGAGGCTGTGAATTCGCCGATTGTATTTGCAACTGAGGACCTTCCGGAAGGCATTGAAATTCCTGAAATTGCCAAAGCATTTGAAATGCCTGAGCTTCAGGGCTCCGGAAAGGAAATGGCTGCGGGGATTCTCTCCGAGGAAGAAATTTCCGCCCTCGCTGGAAATGCAGACCTCGCCCCTGTTTCCGCATCCCTTGCAAATACAGCTGACGACGTCCACTACATCATCTTTACATCCGGCTCCACGGGAAAGCCGAAAGGGGTCGAAGTCACGACCGGAAATCTCGAGGCCTACCTGGCCTGGTCCGTCAGCCTCATCGACGAAAAGCCCGGCGTGTTCTTAAACCAGGCCCCTTTCTCATTCGACCTCTCCGTCATGGATACCTGGACCGGCCTCGCATCAGGCTCGGCCGTGGTCTGCCTGTCCCACAGCATGGTGGACGACCCGACGCTTCGGGCGGATTTCCTCAGGGACAAGGCCATCACCTACTGGGTCTCGACCCCTTCCTTTGCGGACCTCTGTCTCGGAGACCCGGAATTCGGGGCCGGCAGCCTGCCGGAACTCAAAAAATTCCTCTTCTGCGGGGAACCTTTGAAGAAGATTACTGTTGAACGCTTAATGGACCGCTTCCCGGAAGCTTCTATAATCAATACCTACGGGCCCACGGAGACGACGGTCTGCGTGACCGCGGTTCCGATGACAAAGGAAATGCTCTCCGATGAAAAGCCCCTGCCTGTGGGCTTCGTAAAACCCGGCACCGGCATCTACGCTATGTCCGAGGATGGAAAGCGCCTGCCTGCCGACGAAAAAGGCGAGCTCATCATCACCGGAGACACTGTTGCCAAGGGCTACTACCATAATCCCGAAAAAACAGCGTCCGCCTTCTTCACAGACGATGAAGGGCAGCGGGCCTACCACACGGGGGACCTGGGCTGGGTGACAGATGACGGCCTTGTCTACTGCGCCGGCCGGGCCGATTCCCAGATCAAGCTCCACGGCTACCGGATCGAGCTCGGGGACATAGAAAAAAATCTCATGCAGATTGATGGCGTGAAAGCCGCCGCCGCCATCCCCGAAAAGAAGGACGGGGAAATCTACGGCATCGCGGCCTGCATCCTGCAGGAAGCGGGAGCCGATACTTCCTACGCCAGAAGGAAGGCCATCCGAAACGCGCTTGCAGAGCGGGTTCCGGCCTATATGGTCCCGAAGCGGGTCGCCTTTTTCGAAAGCTTCCCCATGACCAATAATGGCAAGCTGGACCGCAAGGCCCTGGAGGCAATGTTCTGACATGGATCTCAACATGAACATGACCTTGTTTTCGGACCTCTCCTTCTTCATCTGCCTGGCCATCGCCTGCATTCCGGCCATTATTATAGGGGCCCTCGAAAAGCCGCTCCGCTGCTATGGTTTCGCGGTATCAATCATATTTGTATACCTTTCCATGGGCCACAGCCTCCCGGCCCTGATCTTCCTCGGAATCTTCCTGGCCTGGGAATATATAGAAGCGAAAGTCTACTTAATTGTTCGACAGAAATGGGGACGAAATGCCCGTCTTTACTGGGTCTTCCTGATCCTCTCAATCCTGCCTCTCTGCCTCAATAAGTACCTGCCGGGAAGTAATGCCGGTTTCTCGGTCTTCGGCTTCCTGGGCATTTCCTACATGACCTTCAAGTCGGCCCAGGTCATCATCCAGATCTACGACGGGCAGATCAGGGAAGTTGGCCTCTTTCCCTACCTCTATATGGATGTCTTTTTTCCGGTCATCACTTCAGGACCCATTGACCGGTCCGAGCGCTTCAAAAAAGACATGTATTCTGTCCCTTCGAAGACCGAGTACCTGAATCAGGCCGGGACAGGCGTGGAAAAAATCCTCCAGGGCATGGTCTATAAGATTGTCTTCGCGGCCGTCTTCTGGGACCTCCTGCAGAAGTACGGGACAGGGAAAAATGTCGCGGGGTACATTATTTATATGTACCTCTACGGCCTCTACCTCTTCTTCGACTTCGCCGGCTACTCCCTCATGGCGGTCGGGGCCTCCTACATCTTCGGCATCCGGACGCCGGACAACTTCCGCCGGCCCTATGTCGCCCTCGACATCAAGGACTTCTGGGACCGCTGGCACATTTCCCTCTCCACCTGGTTCCGCGACTTCGTCTTTTCCCGGGTCACGATGGACCTAATGCGGACGCGGAAATTCAAGTCCCACCTGGTCATCGCCTCGATCGCCTTCTTCATCAACATGGGCGTCATGGGCCTCTGGCACGGGACCGCGGTCTGCTACATCCTCTACGGCCTCTACCACGGGGCCCTGCTTTCGGCGACGGAGATTTACCAGAAGAAGTCGGCCTTTTACAAAAATCACAGGAATAATAAAGCCTTCCAGGTCCTCGAGTGGGCGGTCACCTTCCATCTCGTATTGTTCGGCTTCCTGATCTTCTCGGGACATCTTTTTGGGGCAGCATAAGTAAAAGGTACAGAAATTTGCGTTCGCGGCTACACTTGATTTCAATCCGCACGCCATATGTCCACTGGACGAAAAGCGACCATCAGGGGAGTCTTCTCTATTGAAAAAGGAGTTTTAAAAATGGGACTTTTTGGAAAAAAGAAAACAGGGAATAGTGTAGAACAAAAATCAGCAGCGGTAGCCGCGTCGGCAGCCGCGTCAGCAGGCGCCACCCAGGCAGCAGGCGCGACAGCAGAAGGTGTCGCAAAGGCAGCAGGAGACGTCGACATCCGGTCCGCTGTCCTTGAGAGCCTGGCTGCAATCTGCGAAGACGAGGTCGTTAAAGAAGACCCGGACATCAATATTGTCGAAGAGGGCCTGATCGATTCGCTCGGCTACATCGAGCTTCTGATGCAGATCGAGGAAAAGACCGGCGTGGTCATCGCGCCCGCTGAATACAGTCGCGAACAGATGGATACCCCCAACAAAATTGTCGCAATCGTGGTTGCGAAGACAAACGCATGAAGAAGCTGCAGGCCTTCTTGACGGCCTTCGTCCTCTTCCTGATCTTCGCCCTCTGCGTCAACGAGGCCGTGGAGCGGGTCAGCTTCACGGACCCCGGCTTTTCCACCTGGTACAGCGCCGAAAAGGACCGCTGCATCCCGGCCCTGGCCGCCAACCTCGGCGAGGCCACAATGATTGTCATGGGCTCCTCCGAATTCAACCACGGGAAGAAGACGAAATATCATATTAAAAATATGTTCACGAAGGCCGACATGGACGTCCTCCTGGTCGGCCAGCCCTATAGCCAGTGCTTTTCCCACGCGATCAACCTCGCGGCCCTGGCCCCGGACATGAAGTATAAGAAGGCCGTCCTCCTCCTGTCTCCGACCTGGTTCAAAAACAACGGCATGGCCCCCGAGGCCTTTGCCGCCCGCTTTTCGGACTCGGCCTACGTGAGAATGCTCACGAATCCTGACCTTTCCAAGGAAACCCGAAAGGCCCTGGCAGCCCGGGCCGAAGAGCTTTCAAAGAATAATGTAAACCTCTCCAAAAAGGTACGGCTTTATAATGAAGCCTTCCTCGGAGAAGATGCCGGATATTTCCGCTTTTTCGAGGGTCTGTTTACAGGCTGGCTGCAGGCGGAGCGGGAGCGGGCTCAATTAGCAGCTGCCGTGAAGGACAACCGAAAAAAGCTGAAAAAGGCTCCGGGCAAGGACCAGGCCGAGACCGTCGGCGAAAGCGGCGTCATGCCCTCCTGGTCCGAGTGGAAGACCATGTGGGATGAGGCGGACGCGGCCACGGCGGATGAGCACGATAATCCCCTCAATGTCAGCAACGCCCAGTGGGAGAAGAAGTTTGCTCAGAAATACCTGACGTCCGGCAATCTCCACCGGAACACAAGGCTGGACGGGCCCAATGAATACAATGATTTGAAGCTCTTCCTGCAGATTGCAAAGGAAGAAGGGATCGAGACGGAAATCGTCCTCCTCCCGGTCAACGCCTACTGGTACGACTACACGTCTTTGGGGGCCAGCCAGCGGGAGCTCTTAAGTCAGAAAGTCGCGGCGATTGCGGAAGACTACGGGGCGAAGGAAGTGGATCTCTCCGATTATTCATACGAACCCGGCCTCCTCACGGACGCCGTTCACCCCTGGCAGAAAGGATGGCTGCTCATAGATGAAACGATCTACTCTTTTTACAAGAATGAAGAACCGGCTGACTGACCCTGAATTCTGGAAATATACATTATTCTTCTTCGCAATGATGGTGGTCCTCTACGTCTTCCTGGTCTTCGCCGGCGGCCTCTCCTCCCCGGAGTTCACGTACGCGGAGTTCTGATTGCCAGAGTGGTACGGCACAATAATTATT
>JAZASQ010000053.1:0-12293 GCA_036343235.1 Lachnospiraceae bacterium | reverse complement strand
TATTAAGTTTGTTGCTCCGCGCAATCTACATGAAGTCGGATATCGTCATCTGTCCTTCAATGTTTTCTGCACGGTAGATTTTCTTGTATTCGTCGCCTTGATTTTTTACATAGTTTGCAATCACTTTTTCATTGCCATGCTCACTCACAGTCGCAACATAGAAACCGTCCGTCCAGAACTCTCCGCCCCATAGTTTTTTCTTTACTTCCGGGCATTGTGCAAAGACTTCTCGTGCGGTAATGCTTTTGACTATTCTAGCTATCTGCGTCGGACTATATTTCGGAACTGACTGAATCAGAAAATGTGCATGATCTTTGTCTGTTCCGATTTCCAAAAAGTAGATCTCATACCTCTTGGAAATTCCAAGGCATGTGTCTTTTATGACCTGGTCAACTGCGTCACTGATGACCACTCGACGATACTTTGCAGGAAATACAAAATGGTACATAAGATTCAATACATTGTGCGACTTATGGATGTTCTCACTCATCGCAACTTCTCCTTTCGAATCCTATTGTATCGCCAGCTTCAGGAGATTTAAAGTTTGTTACGCGGCAAGCCGCGGGGTATTTACCCTCACATTAATAAAGGCGACGGCCGATATTATCTTAAAATCCATGGAAGAGCTGCCCGCTGTCCTGGAAAAGTACTTGTAACAACAGAAAGAAAAGAAGATAATAGAACCTGTGCGGCGCGTTAATGCGGTAAAGCATAACGTGCCGTATATTATTTTCGAGGGAATCCGGGCATGGAGAGTGCCGGACTGTTTCTGCTTTTTGCAAAGGAGGAGGAAGCACGTGGAAGGTTACAGCATGTACATGCCCTGCTACACCATCGGGCACAGTGTCTATGAAAAGATTCCGACCGTCTGCTTAGACTACGGCAACACGGCCGTCATCATCGGCGGGTATAAGTCCCGGGAAGCCGCAGAGGAAAAGATCCGGAAGGCTTGTGAAGGATCCGGTCTTTCCATCACGGGATCTCTCTACTACGGCGGCGAATGCACCTATGACAATGTGATGAAGCTCGCCGCAGAGCCCGCTGTCAAGCAGGCAAAGCTCCTCTTCGCCGTCGGCGGCGGAAAGGCGACGGATACGACGAAGGCCTTAGGTGAAACCTTGAACAAGGCCGTTTTTTCCTTCCCTACCATTACATCAAACTGCGCCGGCTGCACCTCCGTTTCCATTATGTATAATGACGACGGCTCTTTCTTAAAGCCCTTCTTCATCACCCGGCCGCCGCTTCATACCTTCTTAGATCTCGACATCATAGCCAAGGCCCCGGCGAAGTACATGTGGGCCGGCATGGGCGATACCTATGCCAAGTACTTCGAAAGCACGATGTCCTCCCGCGGGGAGGAGCTTTCCCATTACGTCGGCCTCGGCGTCACGGTCTCCCGCATGTGCCTTGATCCCATCCTCCGCTACGGCAGGAAGGCCCTGTCCGACAACAGGGCCGGCATTGCATCGAAGGAAGTCGAAAACGTCGTTCTCGCCATCAATGTGACAACGGCCATTGCCTCGATTTTCCTGACGAAGGACAAAATCATCGACTACAACACGGGGCTTGCCCACGCCGTCAACTACGGCCTCACGAGCTTCCCGGAAGTGGAGAAAAACCACTTGCACGGGGAAATTGTCTCTTTCGGCGTCCTGCTCCTGCTGCTGATTGACCGCAAGGCAGACCCGGAAAACGGCTTTGCCCTCTTCGACGAACTCTATTCCTTCAGCCGCGACACAGGGCTTCCGACGAAGCTCGAGGACTTGGGGCTCACCCCCGCGGACCGCGACGGCGTCATAGAAAAAGCCGTCGCCCAGAAGGATATCGATCACAGCCCCTACCGCATCACGCGGGACATGCTCGTGGCAGCCTTTGATGAACTCGACAGCATAAACGCAGTGCAGAAGTAAACGGCTGTATTTGCAGGCATATGCGTGAAAAAAGGCAGATTTCGTAGTTACATGCATTGCGTATATTCCATAGCAGGGAGAAAAAATGAAAGAGAATAATGAAAAAACATCGCTCGGACTGATCCTCGGCGTTGCCTTCGTCTGGTTTACTACCCACTTCGGCGGCGGCTTTGCTTCCGGCGCCCAGCTCTACTCCTACTTCGTCCGCTACGGGGCATGGTGTCTCGTCATGCCGGCCGTCGCCATGGCCTATAACGCCTTCTTCTTCACCTACTGCCTGCGCTTTGCCAGGAAGCACGAGGTCTACGACTACCGGTCCTACAACAACGCCTTCTACGGCCGCTTCGCTCCGGTCTTTTCCAACCTCTTTGAATTTCTCTACATCGTCGTCATGTGCGTGGCGCCGGCCGTCGCCTTCGCGACCGGCGGCGCCACTCTGCACGCCGTGACCGGTCTTCCCTACCTCCTGTGCACGCTGCTGATCGGCGCCTTCATCTTCGTCGTCGCCATCTTCGGTACAGACCTCGTCCGACGCGTATCTTCCGTTCTTTCCATCGTCATCATCGTCGGCCTCCTGGCCGTCTACCTGCCGAATATCCTTTCCGGCGCCGGCCGCATTTCGGACGCTCTTTCCGCTATGCAGGCAGAAGACTTCTCCTTCGGGAAAGCCCTCTACTCCGCCTTCCTCTACGGAACCTTCCAGCTCTGCAACGTCGCGGTCTTCGTCCAGCACGCAAAGACATTTAAAAAGCCTTCCGATGCGAAAAAGTCTATGATCGTCGGCTTCGTCATCAATTCCGCCCTCATGATCATGGTCGTCCTCGGCCTGCTCACGGTCTACACGGATCCCGACATGGCTTCGGCCCAGGTGCCCACGGTCCTCATGGTGCAGAAAGGCGTCGGAGCTGCCTTCTTCACTCCCGTCATCTCCGTCCTCATCATCCTCGGTGCCGTCACGACGGCCGTCAATATGGTCGCCGCCATGGTAAAGCGTATCGGTGCTGCTGTTCTGACCGATGAAGAGAAGAAAAGAACAGAAGGCGGCAAACCGGTGGCAAAGACGGTACTCATTGCCCTTGCCTGCTGCCTCATCGACTTCGGCATTGCCCAATTCGGCTTACTCACCCTCATTGCCAAGGCCTACAGCTTCATTGCTTACCTCGCAATCCCCGTCATTCTCGTGCCTTATATTATTCATATGATTGCAACGCGATTTGACACGAAGTAATCATTTTGCCGGAAGGCAAAGTCCTCGCGGACACGGAACCGCCGGACGTCCCTGCAAACAAAAATCCCTTCTCCGAAAGGAGGAGGGATTTTTTCATGGCATCACGGGAAAGGCGCCGTCACACGACGAAGGCCGCCAAAAGGGTATAGACGACGACCGTCACGAGGACATAGAGGGAATTGTTCGTCGCTATGTATTTCGCCCCCTCTTCGTTTTTCACGAAGGAAGGCATGGGCAGGCGTCAATGCTGGATTTCAGGCGTCAAACGTTTGTACTGCGCATAGTGGGAAACAGGAGCACATCGCGGATGGCTTCGCTTCCCGTCAGCAGCATGCACAGGCGGTCGATGCCGTAGCCGATGCCGCCGGTCGGGGGCATGCCGATCTCGAGGGCGTTCAGGAAGTCCTCGTCCGTGTGGTTGGCTTCCTCGTCGCCGGCGGCAAGGCGCTTTTCTTCTTCTGCGAAGCGCTCGCGCTGGTCAACGGGGTCGTTCAGCTCGCTGTAGGCGTTGCACATTTCCCAGCCGTTGATGAAGAGCTCGAAACGGAGGACGTGGCCGGGATGGTCGGGGTCCTTCTTCGTAAGGGGAGAAATCTCAATCGGGTGGCCCGTGATGAAGGTGGGCTGGATGAGATTGTCCTCAACAAACTCGTCAAAGAAGGCGTTCAGGATGTCGCCGACGGCAAAGCGGTCCTCGATTTCGACGTGCTTTTCTTTCGCCGCTGCCCGGGCCTCTTCAAGGGTGTGGATGTCATCGAAGTTGACGCCGCTATACCTGGCGACCGCCTCTGTCATGGTCATGCGGGCGAAGGGGGCGTCCAGATTAATATCATTTCCCTTGTATGTCAGGGCTCCGGTGCCATTGACCTCATGGGCAACGGTCCGGTACATGTCCTCGGTCAGGCGCATCATGCCTTCGTAATCCGTATAGGCCTGGTAGAGCTCCATGAGGGTGAACTCGGGATTGTGGCGGGTGTCAAGGCCCTCGTTCCGGAAGACGCGGCCGATTTCATAGACCCGCTCGAGGCCTCCGACAATGAGGCGCTTCAGGTAGAGTTCGAGGGAAATACGAAGCTTCAGGTCCTCGTCTAAGGCATTGAAGTGGGTCTCAAAGGGCCTTGCTGCAGCCCCGCCGGCGTTTGAAACCAGCATGGGGGTCTCCACTTCCATGAAGTCGTGCTCGCCCAAGTATTTGCGGATGGCAGCGATGATCTTCGAGCGCTTAACAAAGACCTCTTTCGAGTCCTCGTTCATGATGAGGTCGATGTACCGCTGGCGGTAGCGCTGGTCCACATCGGTCAGACCGTGGAACTTCTCGGGCAGGATCTGTAAGGACTTCGATAATAATGTAATCTCCGACGCATGGACGGAAACCTCACCTGTCATGGTCCGGAAGGCATAGCCCTTGACCCCGTAGATGTCGCCGATATCGGACTTCTTGAAGTCCGCGTAGGCGTCTTCCCCGATGGCGTCTCTCGAAACGTAGATCTGAATACGCCCCTTAAGGTCCTGGATATTGGCGAAGGAAGCCTTGCCCATGACTCTCTTGAACATCATACGGCCGGCAATGGAAACCTGCACAGGATCCGCGTCCAGCTTCTCCCGGCGGGCGTTATAAGCTTCCTTCTTCGCCTGACGGAGGGCGGCTTCCGCTTCCTTGTTCTCAGGGTCGGCGGCTGCTGCGGCCTCAAGGGCGGAAAGGTCGGGTTCCTCATAGTCCTTCAGGATCTCGGCTTCCTTCTCCTCATAGAGCCGCTTCACATCGTCCGTGTGGTGGGTCTGGTCGTAGGTCGTGATCTGAAAAGGATCCTTGCCGGCCTCCTGCAGGGCCTTCAGCTTGTCGAAGCGCACCTGGCGCAGCTGGTTTACGTCCTGCTCTGCATTATTCTGGTTCTTGTTCTGTTCTGCCATGTCAAATTCTTTCTACGCTGCCCGTAACTATTCAGAAGCCCCTACCCGGATTTCTTCGAAATCCCTGCCGGGCAATCCAAAAAATATCTCCTTCAGGAAAGGTCCGTCCCGAAGGAGATGTTTTATATTATTCTGATCAGTCCTGCTTGATCTCGAGAATCTTGTAGTCGAAGGAGCCGGCCTCGGTCTCGACGGTCACGGTCTGGCCGACAGTGGCGCCGACAATGGCCTTCCCGACCGGGGACTCGTTGGAAATCTTCCCCGCCAGGGAGTTGGACTCGGACGCGCCGACCAGCTGGTACTCCATCTCATCGCCCAGCTCTACGTCAAGGAGGCGGACGGTGCAGCCGACGGAAACCTTGTCCTTCTGGACGTCATCCTCATCGACAACCTCGACATGCTTCAGGAGCTCCTCGATCTCGGTGATCCGGCCTTCGATGTGGGCCTGCTCGTCCTTCGCTGCGTCGTACTCGGCGTTCTCGGAAAGGTCGCCCTGCTCGCGGGCCTCCTTGATCTTCTCGGCGATGGCCGCCCGCTGGTTGACCTTCAGGTCCTCGAGCTCGTCCTGGAGCTTCTTCAGGCCCTTGTAGGTGATGATGCTCTTCTTCTGGTTTGCCGCTGTTTCGTCCATTATTTTCTCCTATGACTAATGTAAACCGCCTTTGCAGGAGCCTGTTTTTCTGCGCCTGCCCAAGGCTTCATATACAAAAAGTGCCAATCCGCCTGAGTTAACCCCCGTATTATAATTTTCATATCCCGCATTGTCAAGAATGGGGGGACGAAAGGGACGGCGTAGCTTTCTCGGGACTGCTTCGCAGCCCTCGCGGTACCCGTGAACTGTAGCTATCTGGCTGTCCATTGCTTCAGCAGGGCTTCCAGGGCATCGAGGCTCTCGCATTCGTTTATGGCCCGGCGGAGGGCTGCGGAATCCCGGGTTCCTGCCGTGTAGAAACCGGCCTGTTTCCGCATCTCCCGGACAGCGATGTATTCGTCCTTCACTTCGGCGAGTTTCCTGGCGTGCCAGATGACGGTTTCAGCTACTTCTTCCGGAGAGGGCTTGCCATAAGGGTTTTCGGAGTCGAAGTCCGGAAGGGTCTGCGGGTTTTCGGAGTCCATGCCCCGGAGGATCTGCGGGTGTTTCGATACCCCTCCCGGGTATGCTTTACAATACTTTTCAATATTCTGAAATATCCAGGGATTCCCCCGGGCGGCGCGGCCGATGAGGAAGCCGTCGCAGGCGGTTTCTTCGTACATGGCGAGGGCGTCCGCGCCGCCGCAGATGTCCCCGTTTCCGAAGACGGGAATTTTCACTGCCTTCTTCACATCAGCGATCACGGACCAGTCGGCATGGCCGCTGTAGAACTCCTCTCTTGTGCGTCCATGGACAGCGAGGGCGCTGACGCCTGCTGCCTCCAGGGCTTTGGCGACTTCAACGGCGTTTTTTTCATTTTGCCCCCAGCCGGCACGAATCTTCACAGTGACCGGGTGCCTTCCGGCCACGCCTTTCACAACCGCTGCCGCAATGCGCCCGGCTTTCTCCGGCTCCCTCATCAGGGCGCTGCCGTCCCCGTTTTTCACGATCTTCGGGACCGGGCAGCCCATATTGATATCGACAATGTCGAAGGGGAGGGTGCTGACGTAGGCTGCTGCCTCTTCCATGGAGGCTTCCTCGCTGCCGAAGAGCTGGACGGAGACGGGGCGCTCGGCCTCTTCCGTCTCGAGAAGGTCCACGGTATTTCTATTATGGTAGGTGATGGCCTTGGCGCTGACCATCTCCGTCACGACCAGGCCCGCCCCGTATTTCCGGGAAAGCAAACGGAATGGCAGGTCGTTTACGCCTGCCATCGGAGCCAAGACCATATTATTCTCTAAATGCACATCCCCGATGTCGATGGGATGTATGGGGGATGCTGCCATCCGGCCTCCTGAAAGTGTCCGCCCCGACGCGATGGATGCGGGGGAGCTGTTGCCGAGCGCCCTCCGTGGAAGGCGCGGGGGAGCTGTTGGTCTACATTATTCTCGAAACTATCTGTCCTGATTCTTCTCGAATATGAACTGCATGCCCTGCAGGGTCAGGGTGGGGTTGTAGACGTCGATGACGTCCGTCTCTGAGCTGATCATGCCGCCCAGGCCGCCCGTAGCGATGACCTTCATGTCCGTGTAGCCCGACTCCTTTTTCATCATGTTCACGATGTACTCGGTCTGGCCGATCTGCCCGTAGACGAGGCCGGCCTGCATGGAGGAAATCGTCTCTTTGGCAAGGATGGATTTCGGCTTCACGATCTCGACTTCGGGCAGCTTCGCTGTGTCCTCCCAGAGGGCCTTCGCCGAAATGCGGATGCCGGGGGCCGTGACCGCTGCCATGAACTCCCCTTCCGGGCCTACAAGGTCGTAGGTCGTCGCCGTGCCGAAGTCAAGGACCAGGACAGGCCCGCCGTAGAGGCAATAGGCCCCGGCCGCGTCCACGATCCGGTCCGCCCCGATCTGCTTGGGGTTCTCGGTCACGATCTTGATGCCGGTCTTCACCCCGCTCTCGACGATTAATGGCGTGATGCCGAAGTACTTAATAATGGCACTTGTCAGGGAATACATTACAGCCGGCACAACGGAGGCGATGATGCAGTGGGTGATCTCCTTGCGGCCCTCTTCCGCTGCGTCGCTGTGCTGCGGGTGGTGGTGGATGCCGTTCTGCCGCAGGATGTCCCGGATGACAACCCCGTATTCGTCGGACGTCCTCGTGTTCTTCGTTGTCAGGCGGAAGTCCCCTACGAGGTCCTTCCCGTCGAAGACGCCCATGGTGATATTCGTATTTCCCACATCGATTGCAAGCAGCATTTTTCTACCTCATGACTAATTTATATCTTCCGGTAAGGGCTGGCCCAGGACCTTGACTTTGTAATACGTTTCGATGGCCCCGAAGAGCTCCGCCTTCTCGGACCGCAGCTCCTTGACCTTGAGGTCGGCCCCGATCTCATCATAGGAGGGGTCGTAGTCCTCAGCGCTTGTCGCAATGGTCAGGTTTCCGGCGTCGTCGAAGAAGAGGGTGATGATGCCCCCGACTGCTTCCGTGAAGACAACGCAGGCGATCTGCAGTTCTTCTTTGATGCCCTCAGGAAAGGCGCTGTAGGCCGGATTCAGATAATATTTTTTGTTGTACGAATTCGCCACGCAGAGGATGGCGGATTCCTTAATGTCGGATGTCATATTTTTCGTTTCTATAAAATTTCTGCGGATTGCAGGGGCGAGCCTTGTCATTCGGGCATTCCAAGACAATTCCATTTCGCCGGTACAGGGGCGAGCCTTATGCGAGCCCCGCCCCCCCCGGTCAGGCGTACCCGTAAATGCCGCGGACACTGACCTCCCCGGAATCGATGGCGGCGCAGGTCCCGTTGTCTTTGACGACCAGGAGGCGGCCTCCGTTGTCAATTCCCGTGGCTCTTGCCTCGTACTCGCCCAGGGGGTCCAGGACCCGGACCCTTTCGTTTACATTCACGAGGCGGTCTTCATAGGGCACCCGGATTTCGGACAGGTCGCCCGTTTTCAGGAAGCCTTCGTAGTAGACAAGGAAGCGGTCCCAGATTTTTTCCGTAATGGCCTTTCTCGAGAAGGCCTCTGCCGGTTTTCCGGAGGCAAGCATTAAAGATGTGGCCATGTCCGCAATGTCGGGCGGGAAGTCCTTCACGGTCACATTGACCCCGATGCCCACCACCATGTAGGGATTCCGGTCCCGGTCGAAGCAGAGCTCTGTCAGAATGCCGCAGATTTTGCGTTTATTCAATAGGACGTCGTTGGGCCACTTGATGCCGCATGTAAGGCCGGTCGCTTCTTCCGCTGCGTCTGCCACGGCAAGGGCCGAAAGGATCGTGATCCGGGGAATCCGGTCGAAGTCCACTCCGGCGGGCCGGAGGAGGATGCTGGTGGCGATGGAGGTTCCCGGAGGGGACTGCCAGACGTGGCCGCTTCGGCCCCTTCCGGCTGTCTGCTCTCCGGCGGAGACGACCGTAAACTCTGCGGCGCTTCCGTCTTCCGCCAGGCGCTTGATTTCATTGTTCGTGGAGTCGATGGACTCGTGGTATATGTATGTGGGTTCTAACATGTGTATACTGTTTCTTCCGGCGGTGAAGGGGGACTTCCGGGGAAGAAAAGCGGAGGTTTACATTATCTATTTGTCGCCGCCAAGGGTCGTGTACATGACGGCCTTGATCGTGTGCATGCGGTTCTCGGCCTCGTCAAAGACCACGGAGCGGGGGCCTTCAAAGACCTCATTCGTGACTTCCATTTCAGAGAGGCCGAACTTGTCGTGGATTTCCCGGCCGATGGTCGTATTGAGGTCGTGGAAGGCCGGCAGGCAGTGCATGAAAATGGCGCTGTCCCTGGCGTAGGAGAAAGCATTCGCGTTCACCTGATAGGGGGAGAGCTCTTTGATGCGCTCGGCCCAGACCGAATCCGGTTCGCCCATGGAGACCCAGACGTCCGTATAGATGACGTCTGCGCCCGTGCAGGCCTCTTCCACGCTTTCCGTCAGGGTGACGGAACCGCCGGACTCTTTGGCAAAGCCCCTGCACTCTTCAACAAGCTTTTCGTCAGGGAAGTACTTCTTCGACGTGCAGGCCACATAGTCCATGCCGAGCTTGGCGCATGTCACCATGAGGGAATTTCCCATATTGTAGCGGGCGTCGCCCATGTATACGAAGCGGACGCCTTTGAGATGCCCCAGCTTTTCCCGGACGGTCAGCATGTCCGCGATCATCTGGGTGGGGTGGGCTTCATTCGTGAGGCCGTTCCAGACCGGGACGCCGGCGTATTTCGCCAGTTCTTCCACGAGCTCCTGCCCGTAGCCCCGGTACTCAATGCCGTCGTACATGCGCCCGAGGACCCTTGCGGTATCGGCAATGGATTCCTTCTTCCCGATCTGGGAGCCGCCGGCCAGGTAGGTGGTCTGCATGCCCAGGTCGTGGGCTGCCACCTCGAAGGAGCAGTAAGTCCGGGTAGAGGTCTTTTCAAATATGAGGGCGATATTCTTTCCCCTCAGAACGTCGTGGGGGATGCCCTTCTTCTTCTTTTCCTTGAGCTCGGCGGCAATGTCGATAAGATATGTGATCTCCTCCGCCGAGAAGTCCAGCATTTTCAGGAAGTTCTTTCCATACAGGTCTGCCATCGTTTCCTTCCTTTCAAAAATAGCACCACCCCGGGCGGGCCCGGAATGATGCCATTATAGTTTTTTTCACGTCCTTTGACAATCACAGGGACTGCACTTCATTACTTCTTCTTGTCTTCCTTCAGGACTTCGCCGACGGTCGTTGCAAGGCCTGCGATGCCGGCCACGTCGGACGGAATGATGATCTTCGTCGCCTGGCCGTTTGCCGCCTTTCCGAAGGCCTCGAGGGACTTGAGCGTCAGGACGGCTTCATCGGCCCCGGCCTCCTTGATGAGGCGGATACCTTCGGCGTTCGCCTGCTGGATCTTGATCGTAGCTTCCGCCTGACCTTCCGCCTCCTTGATGGCAGCTTCCTTCTTCGCTTCCGCGCGGAGAATCTGGGCCTGCTTCTCGGCCTCTGCGTTTAAGATGGCGGATTCCTTATTCCCTTCCGCAATCAGGATGGCCGACTTCTTCTGGCCTTCCGCAATCGTGACCTGCTCGCGGCGCTCCCGCTCGGCCTTCATCTGCTTCTCCATGGCCACCTTGATGGCTTCGGGAGGGATGATGTTCTTTAATTCGACCCGGTTGATCTTGATGCCCCAGGGGTCTGTCGCCACGTCCAGGGCCTCCCGCATCTTCGTATTGATGGTCTCGCGGGATGTCAGGGTCTCGTCGAGCTCCAGGTCGCCGATGACATTTCGAAGGGTCGTGGCCGTCAGGTTCTCGATAGCCAGGATGGGATTCTCCACCCCGTAGCAGAACATCTGCGGGTCCGTGATCTGGTAGAAGATGACCGTGTCGATCTGCATCGTGACATTGTCCTTCGTGATGACGGGCTGTGGCGGGAAGTCAACGACCTGCTCTTTGAGGTTCACGTTCCGGGCCACCCGGTCGATGATGGGGACCTTGACGTGCAGGCCGACACCCCAGGTCGCGAGGTAGGCCCCGAGCCGCTCGATGACGAAGGCATGGGCCTGGGGCACGATACGGATATTCGGCACAATCAGTATCAGGGCAATAATAATGAGAATAATAAGCACAACTGGTCCTCCCATGGTTTCATTCCTCCTGTCAAGAAATCTTTTTTTGGGCAGTTTCCGCCGGACCGCATTTCATATACACTTCCGGCAAATCTGTTTCCAGTATACCATATATTTCCGCAGGCCGAAAGAGGGGCATTTGTCCGGATACGGCCGTTTTGCGCCTTCCGAAGGGCTCAGAGACAGCAACAGGGCGCCCGAAGGGCGCCCTGTAAAATGTATGTCAAGCTTTTGGATTTTCAGAAAAATACGTGGGCCCCGATGACGGTTCCGGAATGGCCGGACCGCGTGCTCTTGAAGCCGATGGCACCGTTCGTGGGATCCACGCCGGCAAGAGCATCCTGGGCTGCAGCAAGGCACTTCTTGTACTTGCCGTTTGCAATGGCCCGGGCCAGCTTGCCGCTGCCGGCAGGGCCGAACTGGGACTTCTGGTAAATGACGGCGCTGATCGTCGAAGGATAGCGGGAAGACCGTACGCGGTTCATGACAACTGCACCGACAGCCACCTGCCCCTCATAGGGCTGGTTCCCGGCCTCGCAGTAGATGATGCCGGCAAGCAGCGTCGTATCATCGACAGATGCCGCAACCGCCGCATTCTGAGTCGTGCTCCCGTCATAGGCCTTCTGATTCGAAGAAGCCTTCTTCGCTGCGGCAGCCTCTTCAGCAGCTGCCTTCGCCTTCGCTTCTTCCGCGGCCTTCTTCGCTGCAGCGGCGTCTATGGCCTGCTGCTCCTCGACCGTGACTGCTGCCGGGTATTTGCGTTCAACAGTGACGTAGTCGGCATTCACATAGCCTTCCACGCCGTTCACGCTGACTTTCACCCAGCCGCCTGCCGTGTCGTAGGAGGCGTCTGCAGCAAGGGCATCTCCGCTGTCCATCTGGGAGATGACGCCGACATCCGTCGAGGCATCGCCCCGGACCCGGAGACCGTCTGTCGTCGAAGTCGCCGTAAGGGGTGTGATGCTGTCCGCCAGTTCTTCAGCTTCTGCCCCGAAGAGCAGATAGGCGTCGCTCACAAACCCGTGTACATTTCCGGACGTAATTTCCGTCCATCCGTCTGCCCG
>JAZASQ010000052.1:0-12330 GCA_036343235.1 Lachnospiraceae bacterium | reverse complement strand
AAGGCCCTCTACACCGGCCATATCGGTGACGGCAAGATCTTCGTTTACAATGTAACCCGCGTCGTAAAGGTACGGACGGGCGAGGAGAACGAAGCCGCTCTTGCCGATGTAGAGTGATAATCTTATATTGAATCTTATTTAATGTCCGGCCCGCTTATGGTGAAAGTTCACTCAAGCGGGCCGGAACTTTGTTTCGGCTCCCTTGACAAAGCAGGGACAAAAGAATTATCATTCTGTAAACTTTATGAAAAAAGTATAAACGTTCTGCAGACAAAGACGCCTGCAAGCAGGTATCGACAAAGGCGCCGATGCTTACTTGCAGGCGCCTTGTTTTCTGCCATATTCGGCGGAAAACCTTTCGGGACCGACTCTCCCGGAGGGGCTGCAGAAATCAGCCTCTTTAAATACAGTCAGGAGAGAGCGATGAAGGAAGAGGAAAGAAGAAGATTACTGAGTGAGCTGGACGGAGGACAGGATTCCTGCGGTATCGGCGCTGTCGTGAACATCGACGGGAAGAAGGAAAACAGGACGATTGACGACGCCCTGTCCATCGTCGAGCGCCTCGAGCACCGGGCCGGGAAGGATGCTTCCGGCAAGGTCGGTGACGGCGTCGGCATTCTGACCCAGATCAGCCACAGCTTTTTTGAAAAGGCGGCGAAGGACGCCGGTATCGAAATCGGCGGTGAGGGCGACTACGGCATCGGCATGCTCTTTTTCCCGACGGACGAGAAGAAGCGGACATTCTCCATGCGTATGCTCCAGGTCATCACGGAGAAGAACGGGATGGAGTTTTTAGGCTACCGGCAGGTGCCTGTTCATCCGGAAATCCTTGGTGACCTGGCCAGGGACTCGATGCCCGCCATCTACCAGTGCTTTATCAAGAAGCCTGCGGACATCCCCACCGGCCTTCTTTTCGACAAGAAACTCTATGTCACCCGCCGTGAGTTCGAGCAGTCGGCGGAGGATACCTATATCTGTTCATTTTCATCCCGGACCATTGTCTACAAGGGCATGTTCCTTGTAAAGCAGCTCCGGGCCTTCTATGATGACCTTCAGTCTCCCGACATGAAGTCGGCCATCGCCCTCGTTCACTCCCGTTTCTCCACGAATACTACGCCCTCCTGGGAGAGGGCCCATCCTTACCGGATGATCTGCCACAACGGGGAAATCAATACCATCAAGGGCAATATCGACCGTATGCTGGCTCGTGAAGAGACCATGGCCGGCCCCTACATCGACGAGAATGCCGACAAGATCTTCCCGGTTATCGGCCGCATCGGTTCCGATTCCGCCATGCTGGACAACACATTCGAGTTCTTCTGCATGAACGGCATGGATCCGGCTTTGGCGATTATGACACTCATCCCTGAGTCCTGGAAGAACGACAGCTACATGTCCCGGGAGAAGAAGGACTTCTACCACTACTACGCGACCATGATGGAGCCTTGGGACGGGCCGGCTGCCATCCTCTTCTCTGACGGGGATATCTTCGGGGCCACGCTGGACCGGAACGGCCTCCGTCCTTCCCGCTATTACATTACTGATGACAACCGTCTGATTCTCTCTTCCGAGGTCGGCGTCCTTGATATCGCTCCCGAGCACATCGTGAAGAAGTCCCGTCTGACCCCGGGCCGCATCCTTCTTGTGGATACAAAGAAGGGCCGCCTGATTTCAGACGATGAGTGCAAGAAATATTATTCTGAAAGAGAACCATACGGGGAGTGGCTGGCCACGAATTTGAAGCACCTCGTGGATGTGCCGGTTCCCAACAAGAAGCTGCATGAGGACAGCCGGGAGCAGATGCTCCGTCTCTGCAAGGTATTCGGCTATACCTATGAGCAGGTCCGGGATACGATTCTGCCCATGGCGGAGAACGCCGTGGAGCCTACAGCTTCCATGGGCCATGACGTGCCGCTGGCCGTTCTGTCCGAACATCATGAATTATTATTCTCCTATTTCAAGCAGATGTTCGCTCAGGTCACGAACCCGCCCATTGACTCCCTCCGGGAAAAGATTGTCACGGATACGACCATCTATATCGGCTCCGACGGCAACCTCCTTTCGGATGACGGGGCCAACTGCCGCGTCCTTGAGGTGGACAATCCCATCCTGACCGGGACCGACATGCTGAAGATTGAGAGCCTGGACGAACCCGGCCTTCGGGCAAAGGTCATTCCCGTCATCTATTACAGAAATACCTCTCTGAAGAAGGCCCTGGACCAGCTCATGCTGCGCGTGGACCGGGCAGCTGCCAAGGGCTTCAATATTGTCATCCTTTCGGACCGGGGCGTGGACGAAAACCACGTGCCGATTCCTTCCCTGCTGGCGGTTTCTGCCGTTGAGCAGCATCTGGTCCGGACGAAGAAGAGGACAGCGGTTTCGCTCATCATAGAATCCGCTGAACCCAGAGACGTCCATCAGACAGCAGCCCTCCTGTCCTTCGGGGCCCGGGCCGTATATCCTTACCTCGCCCATGAGTGCATCGCTGAGATGATCCGGGAAGGAACGCTCGACAAGGACTACCATACAGCCATTGACGACTACAATCAGGCCCTCCTGAAGGGTATCGTGAAGGTGGCTGCAAAGATGGGCATTTCCACCCTGCAGTCCTACCAGTCAGCCCGTATTTTCGAGGCGGTCGGTCTTTCGAAGGAAGTTACGGACGAGTACTTCACCGGGACGGTTTCCCGTGTCGGCGGCATCGGCCTTGATGAAATTGCCGAGGGTGTGAACGTCCGTCACACCGCGGCCTTCGACCCTCTGGGTCTTGCTACGGATACGACCCTGGATTCTCCGGGCTACCACCGTCAGTTCTCCGGCGACAAGCGGGAGGACCACCTTTTCAATCCTTATACGATCATCACCCTGCAGAGGGCTGTCCGGAACAATGACTACGAGGAGTACCGCAAGTACACCGATATGACGGACAATGAACTTCCCCATACCCTGCGCGGCCTCCTGCAGTTCAATCCCGTGAGGAAGCCCATACCCCTTTCGGATGTCGAGCCGGAAGAGGAGATCGTGAAGCGCTTCCAGACCGGTGCCATGTCTTTCGGCTCCCTTTCGAGAGAGGCCCACGAGACCATGGCTATCGCCATGAATCGGCTGGGCGGCAGGTCCAATACCGGTGAGGGCGGTGAAGACCCGGCCCGCTACGGAACCGAGGCCAATTCCGCCGTAAAGCAGGTGGCATCTGCCCGCTTCGGCGTTACATCGGAATACTTAAACTCCGGTACCGAGATTCAGATCAAGGTAGCCCAGGGCGCCAAGCCCGGCGAGGGCGGCCACCTTCCCGGAAAGAAGGTCTACCCCATTGTTGCGAAGATCCGCTATTCGACGCCCGGCGTGGCCCTGATTTCGCCCCCGCCTCATCATGACATCTATTCGATTGAGGACCTGGCGGAGCTCATCTATGACCTCAAAAATGCCAACCCGGACGCTCGGATTTCTGTTAAACTGGTATCTGAGCACGGGGTCGGCACCATCGCCTGCGGCGTAGCCAAGGCCGGGGCCCAGGTCATCCTGATTTCCGGCTTTGACGGCGGCACGGGGGCAGCTCCCATCACTTCCATTCACAATACCGGACTCCCCTGGGAGCTGGGGCTCGCGGAAGCCAACCGCGCTTTAAAAGAGAACAATCTCCGCGACCGGGTCATTCTGGAGACGGACGGCAAGCTGGTCTCCGGCAAGGATGTGGCCATTGCCTGCCTTCTCGGGGCCGAGGAATTCGGTTTTGCGACAGCTGTCCTTGTGTCCATGGGCTGCATGATGATGCGGGTATGCTCCAAGGATACCTGCCCTGTCGGCATCGCCACCCAGAACGAGTGCCTGAGAGGCCGCTTCAAGGGCCGGCCGGAAGATGTCATGAATTTCATGCTCTTTACTGCAAGGCAGCTCCGGGAAATCATGGCTTCCCTGGGCTTTAAGACCATAGATGACATGGTGGGCCACAGCGAGTGTCTGGCCATGAAGGAGCACCAGATCACCCACATCGCTGAGACCGTGGACCTTTCGAATATTCTGAAGCCCGCGGCAGTAGCAGGCCCCAGCCACTTCGAGCCTGAAAAGATCTACGACTTCCACCTGGACAAGACCATAGACGAGGCGCAGATTCTTCCGGCCATGAAGCTGGACGGCAAGCCCCATACCGTGAAGGTTGAGGTCAATTCCCCCGACCGGGCCCTGGGCTCCCTCTTCGGTTCCCAGGTGACACGGAAGTTCAAAAGTACGCTTCCTGACGATACCTATACCATTGAGGCGGTCGGCGGGGCCGGCCAGTCCCTTGGCGGCTTCCTCCCGAAGGGCGTGACCATTCGCCTGACCGGAGATGCCAATGACGGAGTCGGCAAGGGCCTTTCCGGCGGCAAGATTGTCATCGTGCCTCCGAAGAAGGTTTCTTTTGAACCGGCGACGAATATCATCATCGGAAATGTGGCCCTCTACGGGGCAACGGCCGGCAAGCTATTCATCAATGGCGTGGCCGGAGAACGCTTCTGCGTCCGGAATTCCGGGGCAACAGCTGTTGCCACGGGCTGCGGTGACCACGGTCTTGAGTACATGACCGGCGGCCGGGCCGTGATCTTAGGCCCTGTAGGCCGGAACTTTGCAGCCGGCATGAGCGGGGGCATAGCTTACGTCCTCGACCCGGACCACAGCCTCTATACGAAGCTCAATATGGATATGGTGACCATGGAGCCCCTTTCCGAAAAGGCGGACATGGCCGAACTCAAGGAAATCCTTGAGGAGTTCGTCAAGGAGACGGATTCCGAGGTAGGAAAGAAGGTCCTTTCCGATTTCGATACATATCTTCCTTCCTTCAAGAAAATCATGCCCAATGACTACCGGAAGATTCTTTCCGTCATCAGCCGGTATGAGGAGAAGGGCTTCACAAGAGCCGAAGCCGAGGAAGAAGCGTTCAGAGAAATAGCGGGGTAAGTGTCATGGGAAAGGCCACAGGCTTTCTGGATTACAATAGAAAGGATGACGGGGATATCCCGGTATCCGAGCGGATCAAAAACTTTGACGAGTTCCATACGTACCTGAACGAAGAGGAACGGAAGGAGCAGGGCGGCCGCTGCATGAACTGCGGCGTCCCCATGTGCCAGTCCTGCATTCAACTCAGTGGTATGTTCACAGGCTGCCCTCTTCATAATAATATTCCCGAGTGGAACGACTGCATTTGGCGGGGGGACTACTGGAACGGCCTTGAGCGCCTGACAAAGACCTCGAACTTTCCGGAGTTTACAGGACGCGTCTGCCCGGCCCTCTGCGAGAAGGCATGTATCTGCGGGATGGATTCGGACCCCGTCACAACCCATAATAATGAGCTCTTTCTCATTGAAAAGGGCTTTTCCGAAGGCTGGGTCAAGCCCAGAATTCCGGAGGTGAGAAGCGGAAAGAAGATTGCGGTCATAGGGTCAGGCCCTGCCGGCCTTGCTGTTGCTGATTGCTTAAACCGCCGGGGCCACACTGTCACGGTCTTTGAAAAGAGCGACCGGATCGGGGGCCTTCTCATGTACGGGATCCCCAATCAGAAGCTGGGTAAGGAAATCGTTGACCGCCGCGTGAAGCTCATGGAAGAGGAGGGCGTAGAGTTCAGGACCTCCTGCGATGTGGGCCGGAGGAAGAAAAAGGGCGAGGGCCTTCCTGAGCGGGATGCTGAGTCAGCTGCAATCAGCGCTGCGGATATCCTGAAGGAATACGATGCCGTGGCCCTCTGCTGCGGGGCGAAGAAGGCCAGAGCCCTCGATGCCAAGGGCATTGAAAAGGCAGCAGGCGTCTATTTCGCCGTTGACTACCTTTCGTCCAATACAAAGACCCTCCTTGAAAAAGGAGAAGACTATATCCTGTCCTACTCGAGCGGCAAGGGGAAGGGCGAGCCTTCCTTCATCAGCGCAGCCGGAAAGAACGTCGTCATTGTCGGCGGCGGCGATACCGGAAATGACTGCCTGGGCACGGCCATCCGTCAGGGGGCGAAGTCAGTCACCTGTATCGAGATGATGCCGGAGCCGCCTGAAAAGCGCCTTCCGGGCAATCCCTGGCCTGAGTGGCCCAAGGTCAAGAAGACGGATTACGGGCATGAAGAAGCCATAAAAGTTTTCGGGGCCGACCCCAGGGTCTATGAGACTACTGTCAAGGAAGTCGGCACGGATGAAAACGGTCATATCAATACCGTCACCACGGTGAAGGTGAAATTTGAAGACGGAAAACTCACTCAGGTCAAGGGCTCTGAAAAGGTCCTTCCCTGCGACCTTTTGCTCACGGCTGCCGGCTTCCTCGGAGCCGAGGAATATACGGCTGAGGCCTTCGGAGCAGGTCTGGACAAGAGAAACCGTATAGTTACCGAGGCCGGGGCATACGCCACATCGGCCGAAAAAGTTTTCACGGCCGGGGATATGCACCGCGGCCAGTCCCTCGTCGTATGGGCTATAGCTGAGGGCCGCGCCTGCGCCCGGGCCATTGACGAGTACCTCATGGGATACACTGCTTTATAATAAGCCTTTCTGCGGGCGGAAAACTTTTCTGCCGGAGAGCACGGGAAGACGAAAATCATGAAGCAGATATCCGGCGGAAGAGGCAGAACTTCCGCCGCACGCAGAAATACGTATCAGAATAATATAGTACGCACTGCGTGTATAGATAAAAGTTTGGAGAGGAAGAAAAATTATGTGTACGGTATTCGCGAGCGAACACAGGATTTCCGATGAGGTCCTGAAAAAATGCCTCGAAAAAACGAGAACCCGGGGACCCGACGGCGAACGGATCGAGACGGCGGGGGCAGGCAATATCGCCTTCCAGCGCCTGACCATCATGGGCGTCAGTGAGGCCGGCATGCAGCCGTTTGCCCTGGATGGCGACAAAGTCGTCTGCAACGGGGAAATCTACGGTTTTCGCCCCATCCGGGCCGAGCTTGTCACGAGAGGCTACTCCTTCAAGAGTACATCGGACTGTGAGGTCCTGCTTCCCCTCTATCGGGAGTTCGGCTGCAAGATGTTCGGACTTCTGGACGCGGAATATGCCTGCGTGATCTACGATTCCAAGGAAGACCGCTTCATCGCGGCCCGGGACCCCATCGGGATCCGGCCCCTTTTCTACTGCAAGCAGGAAGACGGCTCCATGGTCTTTGCCTCGGAGCCCAAGAATCTCGTGGAAGTGGCAGCAGGAGAGATCAAGCCCTTCCCGCCCGGATATTACTATGTATCCGGCAAGGACGGAAAAGAGGGAACCTTCACCCAGTACTATGATCCCGGGGCAGTTACAAGAGTCCTGCAGGACGACCCGGATGAGGCAGGAGACAAGATCCGCCGCCTGCTTGTGAAAGCAGTAAGCAAGCGCCTTGACTCCGACATGCCCGTGGGCTACCTCCTTTCGGGCGGCCTCGATTCGTCCCTGGTCTGCTCCATCGCCCAGCGGCTTTCGGACAAGCCCCTGCGGACCTTTGCTGTCGGCATGGACGTGCGGCCCATCGACCTTAAGTATGCGCGGGAGACCGCAGAATATCTGGGCACGGACCACACGGAAGTCATCATGACAAAAGACCAGGTCATCGGCGTCCTGCCCGAGCTCATTAAGGCTCTTGGAACCTGGGACATCACGACGATCCGGGCATCCGTCGGCATGTACCTCCTTTGCAAGTACATCCACGAGAATACGGATATCCGCGTTCTCCTGACCGGTGAGGTCTCTGACGAGCTCTTCGGCTATAAGTACACGGACTTCGCGCCCACCCCGGCCGACTTCCAGACAGAAGCCCAGAAGAGGGTCCGCGAATTACATTATTATGATGTACTCCGGGCTGACCGCTGCATTTCGGTCAACTCCCTTGAGGCCCGGGTTCCCTTTGGCGACCTGGCTTTCGCGGACTACGTCATGTCTCTTGATCCTGCTGTCAAGGTCAATACTTACGGCAAGGGCAAGTACCTGCTCCGCCACGCTTTCGACCGGGCCGGCTTCCTGCCCCGGGAGATTCTCTTCCGGGAAAAGGCCGCTTTCTCCGATGCTGTCGGCCACTCCATGGTGGATGAGATCAAGGAATACGCGGAAAGTAAGTACACGGACGAAGAATTCATGAAGAAGGCTGCTTCCTACACTTATCGGCCGCCCTTCACGAAGGAGAGTCTCCTCTACAGGGAACTTTTCGAAGAGTTCTATCCGGGTCAGGCGGAGATGATTCCCGACTTCTGGATGCCCAACAAGACCTGGCCGGGCCTTGCCGAGGTCAACGACCCTTCAGCCCGCGTATTGTCTAACTATGGAGCCAGTGGGGAGTGAGTCGTCTTCTCGGCAAAGCCGAGAAGCATCGGCCGTCTGAAGACGGCCTCAACTACGGTGCTTCGGGAGAATAATATTATTACTTTCTGCAGGACGGAATTTACGTACACCTTTGGCGCTTTACATTAGTCATGAATCATGAATAAGGAGAAAAAGAATGACAAAGGATGAAATCAGAAAAATCGTTGAGGATGAGGACATAGCCTTCATCCGTATGCAGTTCACGGACATCTTCGGTCAGCTGAAGAATGTCGCCATCACGAGAAGCCAGCTGGAGAAGGCCATGGACAATCAGATCATGATTGACGGCTCCTCCATCGAGGGCTTCGCCCGCATCTATGAGTCCGACCAGTATCTGCGCCCGGACCTCGACAGCTTCACGATTTTCCCCTGGAGACCCCAGAAGGGCAAGGTTGCCCGTTTCATCTGCGACGTCTACAATCCCGACGGCACGCCTTTTGCCGGCGACCCGAGAAACGTCCTGAAGAGAGAGCTTTCGAAGGCTGCTGACAAGGGCTACTCCTTCAATGTAGGCCCTGAGCTTGAGTTCTTCCTCTTCGCCACAGACGAGGAAGGCCGGCCCACAACGACCACCGGCGACAATGCCGGCTACTTCGACCTGGCTCCCCTGGACCGGGGCTCCGACACCCGTCGTGAGATTTCCCTCCTCCTTGAGAAGATGGGCTTCGAAATAGAGGCTTCCCATCACGAGGTTGCCAAGGGCCAGCACGAGATTGACTTCAAGTACGACGATGCCCTGGCTACAGCCGACAAGATCATGACCTTCAAGCTTACCGTTAAGACCACTGCCCAGAGGAACGGCCTGCATGCGACCTTCATGCCCAAGCCTCTTGAAGGCGTCAACGGCTCCGGTATGCATACGAATATGTCCCTCTTCAAGGACGGGAAGAATATCTTCTTCGATCCCACGGACGAGCGCCAGCTTTCGAAGGAGGCTTACCAGTTCATCGCCGGCATCCTTCACCATATGAAGAGCATGGCTGCGATCACGAACCCGACCGTCAACTCCTATAAGCGTCTCGTTCCCGGCTATGAGGCTCCCTGCTATATGGCCTGGTCCACAAGCAACCGGTCTGCCCTGATCCGTATACCCGCGGCCCGCGGTGCTTCCACCCGGGTAGAGCTCCGCTGCCCGGATCCTTCGACGAATCCCTATCTTGAGTTCGCCCTCTGCCTGGCTGCCGGCCTCGACGGCATCGAGAAGCAGATGGAGGTGCCCGCTGAGGAGACGTCGAACATCTTTGCCATGACTGAGGATGAGCGCGAAGCCCATGGCATCCAGTCCCTGCCCGGCTCCCTGCATGAGGCCCTGAAGGAAATGAAGAAGGATCCCCTCATCAAGGAAGTCCTCGGCGAGCATGTATACCGCCAGTACCTGGCCGGTAAGTACAAGGAATGGGACGAGTACCGGACCAGCATCAGCGAGTGGGAACGCGATAGATACATGATTACTTATTAATTTCAATATTTCTGAGGTGGTGGAATGGAGCGAATCGTAATCGCCATACTTGACGACGCGACGCGCAGCTCCGTAGCTGACATCATTACGAAGAGCGGGATGAAGGTGAGGGCCCAGGTCCGGTCCGGTGCGGACGCGACCAGGGCCATCAAGGATATGGGCGGTGGCGTTGTCATCTGCTCCCCGCGTCTTCTGGACATCTCGTCGGATGCCCTGTGTGAACGGCTGGGGGAAGAGGCATATTTCCTGGTTGTCGGGCACCCTGCCGTACTGGCCCAGATGGACAGCGAAGAGATATTCAAACTCATGCTGCCGGTGAAGAGCTCGGAACTCATAGGCTCCGTGCGGATCCTGTCCCAGCTTGATGAGCGACGGATGGACGAAAGCTTGCGGCCCAAGAAGAAGACGGACACTGACCGGGCCATCGTCAACGAGGCAAAGGAATATCTGACAGAAGAGCGAGGCATGACAGAGGCGGAGGCACACCGCTTTCTGCAGAAGAGAAGCATGGACTTAAGGGTTCCCGTGACGGAGGTTGCCCGGACAATCCTTTACCATGCGGAGTGAATTATAAGGCCGGCATCGTTTCGGCTGTGACAAAAACCCGGGATTGCAACCCGGGCTTTTGCCTGTTATAATGCTTTTGCTTTTGTGTTTGAACGGACATAGAAGGTGCGAGGATGCGCTTTCTATGTCTTTTGGTGTTTTTGAAAGGCGGTAGTATGAGCGTCAAATACGTATTCGTGACAGGCGGCGTTGTGTCGGGCCTCGGCAAGGGCATCACGGCGGCCTCCCTGGGCCGGCTCCTGAAAGCCCGGGGCTACAAGGTGACCATGCAGAAGTTCGATCCCTATCTCAATATCGACCCCGGCACCATGAACCCCATCCAGCACGGCGAGGTCTTCGTCACGGACGACGGGACGGAGACGGACCTGGACCTCGGGCACTACGAGCGCTTCATAGACGAGAGCCTGGACAAGAACTCCAATGTCACGTCCGGCAAGGTCTACTGGTCCATTCTGGAGAAGGAACGCCGCGGCGACTTCGGCGGCCATACGGTGCAGGTCATTCCCCATGTGACGAATGAGATCAAGAGCCGCTTCTACCGGAACAATACGGACAACGACACCCATATCGCCATCATAGAGGTCGGCGGCACGGTCGGCGACATCGAGTCCCAGCCCTTCCTGGAGGCCATCCGCCAGTTCCAGCATGAGGTGGGCCCGAAGAACTCCATGCTCCTGCTCGTATCCCTCCTGCCCTATCTGCACGCTTCCGAGGAAATCAAGACGAAGCCGACCCAGATGGCTGTGAAGACCATGCAGGGAATGGGCCTCTGGCCCGACGTCATTGTCTGCCGGTCCGAGGTGGACTTCGACGACGAGCTGAAGGAAAAGATTGCCCTTTTCTGCAACGTGCCCGCTTCACACGTCCTCAAGAATCTGAACCTCAAGAGCATCTACGAGGCGCCCCTGGCCATGGAGCATGAGCACCTGGCTGAGGTGGCCTGCCAGTGCCTGGACCTCCCCTGCCCGGAGCCGGATCTCACGGACTGGAAGGACATGGTGGACACCCTCTATTCCCTCGACTCTTCCGTGAAGATCGCCATTGTCGGCAAGTACACCCAGCTGCACGACGCCTACATCTCCGTTGTCGAGGCTTTGAAGCACGGCGGCATCAAGAACCGGACCGGGGTCGACATCAAGTGGGTGGACTCCGAGACAGTCGATGAGAATAATGTAAACCAGGTACTTTCCGACGTAGACGGTATACTGGTGCCAGGCGGCTTCGGTGACCGGGGCATTCCAGGCATGATCTGCGCCATCAACTATGCCCGGACAAAGGGGGTTCCCTACCTGGGCCTCTGCCTCGGCATGCAGCTTTCCATCATAGAGTTTGCGAGAAACGCGGTCGGCTATGCTGATGCAAACTCCATCGAGTTCAATGCAAAGACGACCCATCCCGTCATCGCCTTCCTGCCTGACCACAGCGACGAGGACGACCTGGGCGGCACCCTGCGGCTTGGTGCTTATCCCTGCAAGTTGAAGGAGGGCTCCCTTGCCGAGAAGCTCTATGGGACGACGGACATCTCCGAGCGCCACCGCCACCGGTATGAAGTAAACAATGAATACCGGGAAGACCTCGAGAAGGCCGGCATGTCTGTCTGCGGTACATCCCCCGACGGCCATATCGTCGAGATGATCGAGATTCCCGACCATCCCTTCTTTATCGCGACCCAGGCCCATCCGGAGCTGAAAAGCCGGCCCAACCGGCCCCATCCGCTTTTTGCGGGCTTCGTAGGCGCGGCCAAGAAGCACGGGAAGGCGTGAAACTATTATTAATATAAACGTGAGGATTTGCTCAACCTGTCTGAAAAAAGGCTGAACAAAGTTGCGTGACTTCTGAAATACAGTCGTGGCAAGGCTTTTGCCACGATTGTATTTTTTTGTACCCGGATTTGTACCCGGGCTTATTGCCTTCGCCGGATGAAAGTGCTAAGTTCTCCCTTGACCTGAAAGATAAATTTTTTATAAATTTCTGAAAACCCAAGGGCGGGCGTGAAGAGGAGAGCTTCATTT
>JAZASQ010000051.1:0-12343 GCA_036343235.1 Lachnospiraceae bacterium | reverse complement strand
CTTCAGGGTATTGCCTTCCTGAGCGGAAACCTTGATCTGGATATTGTTTACGAAATCGATGGCATCCTGACGGCCGCTTGTTGCCTTCGGGAAGTCAAGACCTTCGTCCTTTGCGTCCTTCCAGGACTCGGGGATTTCTACCTTGATGAGGTTCTTGGGATCTGCGCCGGCGTCAATTGCGGCCCAGTTCTTCTCAACGACATCCTGACCCTTACGGCCGTATGTCTTCTGAGCGGCGTCCTTCATGAACTTGATGGCATCCTCTTCAGGAATGATCTTCGTGATGGAGAAGAATGCGGACTGAAGGATGGTGTTGATACGGGTAGGGCCCATACCTACTTCTACGCCGATCTTGGAACCGTTCATGATGTAGAAGTTGATCTTGTGATCATACATGAACTTCTTGACCTGACCGGGGATTTCCTCCTCGAGCTGGTCAACGGTCCAGGGGCAGTTCAGAAGGAAGGAACCGCCGTCAACAAGCTCCTGAACCATATTGAACTTCCGGATATAGGAAGGGTTGTGGCAGGCTACGAAGTTTGCCTTGTGGATCAGGTAGGTGGACTTAATAGGCTTCTTGCCGAAACGGAGGTGAGACATGGTGACACCGCCGGACTTCTTGGAGTCATAATCGAAATAAGCCTGTGCATACATATCGGTGTTGTCACCGATGATCTTGATGGAGTTCTTGTTCGCACCTACGGTACCGTCAGCGCCGAGACCCCAGAACTTGCAGTTCGTGGTTCCCTCGGGAGTAGTAACGATGGGCTCGCCTGCATCCAGAGAGAGGTTTGTCACATCGTCTGTGATGGAAAGGGTGAACTCGGGCTTTGTCGTGTTGTGGAATGTAGCGACGATGTCAGCAGGGGTCGTATCCTTGGAACCGAGACCATAACGGCCGCACATTACGGGAACAGACTCGAACTTGGAACCCTTGAGAGCTGCGATGACATCGAGAGCGAGAGGCTCGTGCAGGGAGCCGGGCTCCTTTGTACGGTCGAGAACCTCGATGCGCTTTACGGAAGCAGGAAGGGCCTCGATGAGCTTTTCGGGAACGAAAGGACGATACAGACGAACCTTGACAACACCGACCTTCTCACCCTTAGCAGCAAGATAGTCGATGGTCTCTTCGATAGTATCGTTGACAGAACCCATGGCGATGATGACGGTCTCGGCATCAGGTGCGCCATAGTAGTTGAAGAGCTTGTAGTCCGTGCCGATCATGGCATTGACCTTGTCCATATACTTCTCAACGATGGCAGGGATCTCGTCATAAGCCGTGTTGCAGGCCTCACGGGTCTGGAAGAAGATATCAGGGTTCTGAGCGGAGCCCATTTCACGGGGATGATTGGGGTTCAGGGCGTTTGCCTTGAAAGCCTTGACAGCATCCATATTGATGAGGCTCTTCTCCTGCTCGTCATCCCATACTTCAATCTTCTGAATCTCATGGGAGGTCCGGAAACCGTCGAAGAAGTTGATGAAGGGAAGACGGCCTTCGACAGCTGCGCAGTAAGCTACGGGTGTCAGATCCATAACTTCCTGTACAGAAGACTCGCAGAGCATTGCAGCGCCGGTCTGACGGCATGCATAGATATCGGAGTGGTCGCCGAAGATGTTCAGGGCGTGGGTAGCTACGCAGCGGGCGGATACGTTGAATACGCCCGGGAGACGCTCACCAGCGACCTTGTACAGATCGGGGATCATAAGAAGAAGACCCTGGGAAGCGGTATAGGTAGAGGTCAGGGCACCTGCTACAAGGGAGCCGTGAACTGCACCTGCTGCGCCACCCTCGGACTGCATTTCCGTAATCTGTACGGTGCGGCCGAAGATGTTCTTCTTGCCCTGATTTGCCCACTCATCGACATGCTCAGGCATGACAGATGAAGGAGTGATCGGGTACATGGCGGCAACTTCAGTGTAGGCATACGATGCGTATGCCGCAGCCTCGTTACCATCCATGGTTTTCATTTTTCTTGCCATGTTGATAGTCCTCCTAAACCTTTAAATAAACCAATAGTCAAAAGCAGCGCAGAAATAAGCCTCAGGCGTCTTTCAAAGCCCCGGCCGAAAGATACCGGTTCCCTGAAAAAAGCCCGCACTACTCCCGCATTGCTATTGCCTCTGATTAATTAATATAGGTTTTTCAGGAGCAAAAATCAACACGAAACCGCCCCTTACACTGTACAAAACAGAAGACAAAGCAGGCGCAGTTCCCAAAAGGAAACCTGCGCCTGCAAATATAAAAAACCGTGTATAGTTTTCATGCCGCCGGCTGACCCGGCAAAAATATTATTCCCGCACTCAGTCGTCCTGATCCTCGTCCTCGGAAACGGCAAAGACGGTTCGCTTTCTGGCGTCGGCATCGGCCTCTAAGTACTCGTCGTAGGTCGTGACCTTGTCAATCATGGTCCCGTCAGGCAGGAACTCGATGATGCGGTTGGCCGTAGTCTCCACAATTTCGTGGTCACGGGACGAGAACAAAATAACCCCGGGGAACTTCTGCATGCCCTTATTGAGGGCGGTAATACTTTCCATGTCCAGGTGGTCCGTCGGCTCGTCGAAAATCAGAACATTCGAGCCTTCAATCATCATGCGGGAAAGAAGGACCCGGACCCGCTCGCCTCCGGAAAGGACCCGCATCTTCTTGACCCCGTCATCGCCTGCAAAGAGCATGCGGCCAAGGAATCCCCTGACATAGGTCGCGTCTTTGATTTCGGAGAACATCGTGAGATAGTCCGCAATTGTATCGTCGGAATCAAAAATTTTTGAATTGTCCTTGGGGAAGTAGGACTGTGAAGTCGTGACGCCCCACTTGAAATCTCCGGAGTCAGCCTCCTCTTCCCCCATCAGAATTTTGAAAAGGGTGGATTTTGCCAGCTCGTTTCCGCCGACAAAACCAATCTTATCCTCCCGACCGACAACGAAAGAGATGTTATCAAGGACCTTCTTCCCGTCGATGGTCTTCGTCAGGCCTTCTACAGTAAGAACTTCATTTCCGATTTCCCGCTGGGGCCGAAAGTCGATGTAGGGGTACTTTCTCGATGAAGGGCGGATGTCGTCGAGCTCGATTTTTTCCAGGGCCCTCTTTCTGGATGTCGCCTGCTTGGACTTCGATGCGTTGGCAGAGAAACGGGCGATAAACTCTTTCAATTCCTTGATCTGTTCTTCCTTCTTCCGGTTCTCCTCTTTCCGCTGCTTCTGAATAAGCTGACTTGACTCGTACCAGAAATCGTAGTTTCCGGCATAGGCCTGAATCTTGCCGTAGTCAATGTCACAGGTATCCGTGCAGACCTTGTTCAGGAAGTAGCGGTCGTGGGATACGACAATAACCGTGTTTTCGAAGTTGATGAGGAACTCCTCCAGCCACTCAATGGCATCAAGGTCCAGGTGGTTCGTGGGCTCATCGAGAAGGAGGACATCCGGGTTTCCGAAGAGGGTCCGGGCCAGAAGGACTTTGACCTTTACAGCCGAGGGGATGTCTCCCATCATCTGATGATGGTATTCTTCTCCCACACCGAGACCGTTCAGCAGAGTCTCCGCATCGGCTTCCGCATTCCATCCGTCCATCTCGGCAAACTCAGCTTCAAGCTCCGAGGCCCGGATACCATCCTCATCAGAAAAATCTGTCTTCGCATACAGGGCATCCTTTTCCTTGCTGATGTCATAGAGGCGCTGGTTTCCCATAATGACGGTGTCAATAACGGGAAATTCATCGTACTTGGACTGGTCCTGCTCCAGGATGGAAAGCCGCTGGCCCGGATCCATGGAGATAGTTCCGCTCGTGGGCTCCAGCTTGCCTGAAAGAATCTTGAGGAAGGTGGACTTGCCGGCCCCGTTGGCACCGATGATGCCGTAGCAGCGGCCTTCCGTGAACTTGATATTCACGTCCTCGAAAAGGGCCTTCTTGCCGAACCGCAGGGAAATGTTTGATGCCTGTATCATTGGTTAGAAACCTCCAATTACTGTTTGATGCTTTATACATGAAACATCGGATGCCAGCGCAGCCGCATCCGATGACAGATACTGATATTAGTTTTTGAACGAATGAACCGGGGCAGGAATCCGTCCTTTCCGGTTGACGAAGCCCGCACAGGAAGCGGTGTTCACCGGCATGACCGGAGCTCTTCCGAAAAGACCTCCGAACTCGAGAGAATCGCCGACCTTCTTCCCGATAGCCGGAATGACCCGGACCGCCGTCGTCTTCTGATTCACCATGCCGATAGCCATCTCATCTGCAATGATGCCGGAGATTGTCGTAGCCGGCGTATCGCCGGGAATGGCAATCATATCGAGCCCAACGGAGCAGACACAGGTCATGGCTTCAAGCTTTTCAATAGTAAGGGCTCCGGCTTCCGCTGCCTTGATCATGCCCGCATCCTCTGACACCGGAATGAAGGCACCGGAAAGGCCGCCGACAGAAGAAGACGCCATGATGCCGCCTTTTTTCACCTGGTCATTAAGGAGGGCCAGAGCTGCCGTGGTTCCCGGCGCCCCGGCATATTCAAGCCCCATCTCACAGAGGACATCGGCCACGGAATCGCCCACCGCCGGGGTCGGAGCCAGGGAAAGGTCAATGATGCCGAAGGGAATGCCCAGTTCTTTCGAGGCTTCTTTGGCCACAAGCTGACCGACTCTTGTAATCTTGAAGGCCGTCTTCTTCACGGTCTCGCACAGGGTCTCGAAATCGGAATCCCGGCAGGACTCCAAAGCCTTTCTCATGACGCCCGGACCGGAGACGCCGACATTGATGCAGGCATCCCCTTCCGTTACTCCGTGAAATGCGCCGGCCATGAAAGGGTTGTCATCAGGGGCATTGCAGAATACTACAATCTTCGAAGGCCCCACACAGTCCATGTCCTTCGTATTTTTTGCGGAATCGAGAATGACGTCGCCCATCATGCGGACCGCGTCCATATTGATCCCGGTCTTGGTGGAGCCCACATTCACGGAGGAGCAGACCCGCTCCGTCACATAGAGGGCCTCGGGAATGGACTGAATCAGAAGTTCGTCAGCTGAGGTCATAGCCTTGCTCACAAGGGCCGAATAGCCACCAATGTAATTGACCCCCAGCGTCTTGGCCGCCCGGTCCAGGGTCCGGGCGAACTTGACAAAGTCACTCATGATGTGGCAGGACGCTCCGCCCACGATGGAAATTGGAGTGACGGATATTCTCTTATTGACTATGGGGATGCCGTACTCCCGCTCGATTTTCTCCCCGGTCGCCACAAGGTTTTCTGCCGTCCGGGTGACCTTTTCGTAAATCCGGTCGCAGGAGGCGTCCGGGTCGGAATCGATGCAGTCGAGAAGGCTGATACCGATTGTAATCGTCCGCACGTCGAGATTCTGCTCTCCGATCATGCGGTTCGTTTCCATGACTTCCTTGCTGGTAATCACGCTTTTCTCCTTCTAGCAGGCTTTACTACATTCATATAACGAATATAAAGCCCCTGACCGGCCTTTCAGACCTGGTGCATCATGTCGAAAATTTCTTCCCGCTGGCAGTGGATTTCGACTCCTATGTCCTTTCCCGCCGCATCAAGTTCCTTCTGGCAGTCCGAGAATGTGATGTCGGAATTTGTCATATCCACAATCATCATCATATTGAAGAAGCCCGAGACGATGGTCTGGGAGATGTCCAGGATATTGATTCCGTGGCCGGCCAGGCTCGTACAGACTTTTCCGATGATGCCGACCGTGTCCTTGCCGACGACCGTGATGACGACTTTTTCTTTTTTCTCAGCCATGTCTCTCTCCTGCAAAAAATACTCTGACAACAGACGCTTCGTACATTTTTACCTTATTTAGGGAAATATTGCAACCCGAAGGCAGAAGAAATGCCGGACCGCCTGCAGGCAGACCGGCAAAAAAATAACCGCTTTCAGATTTCTACTCTTTCGGAGGGCTCACTCCGTCGGGCAACCGTAATATTGAAGTCCGAGGCCTTATAGGGGTTCTCCCCCAATGTCACCTCCTGGCGGACCGTTTCATAGGCCAGCTCCGGGTAGTTGTTCTGGGCTGAAAGGTGACCCAGGAATATATGCTCAACATAATCGTTGAGAATGCAGCCCAGAAGATCCCCGCTCGACTCGTTCGAAAGGTGGCCGGAGTCTGATAGAATCCGCTGTTTCAGGGGATACGGATAGGGGCCCACCTGCAGCATATTGACGTCGTGATTAGCCTCGAGAAAGATGACGGAGAGGTCCTTCAGGTTTCCGATGGTGTAGTCATCGTATTTGCCCAGGTCCGTGATAACCCCGATTTTCTTTCTCCCGTCCGTGCAGATATAGGCCACCGGGTCGGCTGCGTCATGGGAGACATGAATGGGATGGACCGAGAGGTCACCCACGGTAAAATCCACGTCCCGTTCGATGACATGAAAGAGGCTGTCATCAATTTCCCCCAGGGAGGAATTATGGCGGATGGCCCGGATGGTGCCGGCAGTCCCGTAGATGGGAAGGCTGTATCGGCGAGCCATTACCCCGAGCCCGGACACGTGGTCCGCATGCTCATGGGTGATGAGGATGCCCGAAAGTTCCTCAGGCTTTAAGTCTTTCCCGTTCAATCCCTCTTTAATCCGTTTGCCTGAAAGGCCGGCATCAATCAGGATGTGGCTTGAATCCCCGCCCACACAGATGGAATTTCCGCTTGAGCCGGAGCCGATGCTGAATATGTCCATGTATTTCTTTCTAAAAAATCATTCCCAGTAAATCTTTACGATATCTCCGTCGTGGAGGGGATCTGAGAAACCGCACTTGCTTCCGTTGATGGTCGTCACAATGGCCCGGCCGCCCCCGGAATGGGTGTCGAAGGGATAGACATTCCAGATATCCACAAAGATATAGGAATCCTTCCCGGATAAAGTCACCGGCGTATCGTTTACGGTAATGCTGATCGCAGTGCCTGCGTTAGGCAGGGGTTCTGTCCGCTTGGTGTTGGGTCTGGTGGGACCCAGGTCGGAGTCAGCGGAAAATACTGCTCCGGTACCTGCCGTCTTTTCTTCCGTGCCCTCTTCGACCGTCTCTGAGCTTCCTGCGTCTGCTTCTGTCTCTATAGCCGCAGCCCCTCCGGTCTCCTCTGCCCCGGGGGCGGAAGCAGAAAGCTCTGTATATTCCTCCGGCTCTTCATTGCTTTCGTCCCCATAGCCGGAAATGGTCCACTCAACGTTGAAGTTCTCGTAGACCAGGGTGTTCATGTCGGCAGGCATGCGGTTGACGAGGATTTCGTGGTCCTTTGAAATTGTCACGTCCATGAACTCAGCAATCTGGGAAACTGTGTAGAAGGACCTGGTTTCCACCTTGTCCCCGTCTTTGATCTCGTAGGTGGCAGGCTCCAACACCCCGTTTACCTCGAAGAACTTGGGGCAGCGGACCGTGACAGCATTGATGACAAAGGAAAGGGTCGAATTCCTGAACTCGTCAATGTCTCCGAGATGCAGGACTGCAGCAGCCCCGGCTGTCGAAGACTCAATCACGATTTCCGCGTTCTGCCGGAGCTTTGTATTCAGGGCGGCCGGTTCCCCGTTCATGGTAATCCGGGCCCCTTCGCCGGCACCTCCGACGGCCATACGTTCTTCTCCGTCCACAGTGTAGCGGATTTCCTTTCCCCTTCTCGGGAAGAGCTCGTCCGTGGAAAGACCGGCCTGAAGAGCTGCGTCCACGATGCGAAGCTTACCGTTGTCGTAAAGCTTCATCCGCTCCCCGTTGAAGTGGATCATGATGAAGTTGTTCTTCTGTTCGTAGTAGTTGAGGCAGATGCCGATGGGGGTGACAAGCAGGGGGTCTTTTGCAATATCCGTCTGCTCGAAGTCGATATTCTTCATGACTTCTTCCCCGCGGAGGGCCACACGCTCTTTCGCGATGCCCAGCTTCTTTGACAGGGCCAGGCAGAAATTGTGGACCTTGCCGCCGCCGCCGACCACAAAGGTGGCTGCTACGGACTTGTCACCGTTCAGTTCGATGATCTTCGCCGAAACTTCGTCCGTAATCTTCTCCATGACCGGATCCGTCAGCGCCCAGACGTCCTTAGCCGGAACCGTGTGCTCTATTCCCATAATGTCGGAATAGGTAACGGTGTCACTGATTGTCGAGTCAATTTTCACCTTCTCCGCCGTATCGAAATCGCAGAGGAAGGCCTGAACGATGACCTCTGTCAGCTCGTCCCCGGCGTGGGGAATCATTCCATAGGCGATGATGGAGCCGTCCCGGGTGATGCAGATATCGGACGTGCCGGCGCCCACGTCGACTAAGGCAATATTCAGCATGCGGAAGTTTTCCGGAATAGCCAGATTGATGGCAGCTATAGGCTCGAGGGTGAGATTCGCAACAGAAAGGTCTGCCCGCTCGACGGAGGAATAGAGGCCGTCCACAACGTCCTCCGGCAGGAAGGTCACAATGATGACCTCCTCAATCTTCTTCGCCTTGTGGCCCTCCAGGTGGGAAAAGAGTTCCCCGTTCAGGTAGTATTTCATGACGGAGTAGCCCACGCAGTAGAAGTGATAGCGGGGGTTGTCCTCGGAAATATCCCTCTGGGCCTGATCCACGCCGAGTAGATCGAGGTTGTTTAAGTCCTCTCCCGTGACTACGGTCTCCTCATCGAAATTCATCTCGACCCGGGTCGTGACGGTCCGAAGGACACGGCCTGCGGCAGCAATGCAGACATCCTTTAAGGGAAACTGCATGCGTTCTTCCAGCTCTTCCTTCACGACTTTCACCGTGTCAGCCACCCGCTGGATGTCGTGAATCTGCCCGTCCAGCATGGCCCGTGTCTTATGGGGAACGGAGACCTCAGCTGAAACATGGAAGCCGTCCTCCGTCTTATAACCTACGGTGCCGACCACATTTCTCGTCCCGATGTCGAGGCCGAAGACAAAGTCGTGAGCGTCCGGGGCTTCAATGGCCCGGATGTCCGTCACCTTGTCATGCTTTTTCTCTTCTTCCCTGGTCTTTTCTTCCGCGATTTCAATCATCGTCTTTCTCCCGTACTAACCCCGTTAATGATATTGCAATGCATAAATAATTATTTCAGAATCATTCCACTTAAGGCACCATTTCAGCAAGGAACCTGTCCGCCTGAGCATAGGCCTCTTCCGGCGTACCGTCATTATGAATGACCCGGTCTGCCCGGCTCAGGAAAACCTCGTCACTCTCCTGCCGGCTCAGTATGCTGTCAATCTTTTCCCTGCTGTAGCCCCGGCTTTCTGATAGACGCTTTCGCCGTGCTTCAAGGGAGGCAGTGACTACCCAAAGCTCGTCGCAGATGCGGTCATAACCCCCTTCTATGAGAAGGGCAGCCTCCAGGAAATAGAAGTCCACCTGCCGGCTACCCCGCTTTTCTGCCACATCAAAAAGGATGGCCTCCCGGACCGCCGGATGGACTATGGAATTCAATGCATCGAGGGCCGCCGGCTTCCTAAAAACCAGGGCGGCAAAGGCCGGTCGGTTCATTGTCCCGTCCGCGTTGTAGAGGGCAGGGTCAGGAAAGGTCTTTCGGATCAAATCATAGCAGGCCTGGCCCGGCTTCTCGAGCTCCCCGGCAAAGCGGTCGGAATAGAGGACCGCCGTCCGCGGTTTTCTTTCGAGATAATCCATGATCAGGCTCTTTCCGGCCCCGACCCCGCCTGTGATTCCTATAAATTTCATTGGCATATATGTCTGACATCCATCTGCAGTAAATAAGTACCTGTATGAAAGCCGGATTACTTGGCATCAAACCAGTTTGTCCCGGTCTCTATGTCGATTTCCAGGGGGACGGAAAGTTCTACTGTATGTTCCATCTCATCGATGAGGACCTTTCGGACAGCTTCCTCTTCTCCGGGCGCTGTCTCAATCAGGACTTCGTCATGAACCTGCAGGAGAAGACGGGACTTCAGTCCTCTTTCCATGAGAGCCCTGAAAATGCCCACCATGGCCTTCTTCATAATGTCGGCCGCCGTGCCCTGGATCGGAGAATTCATAGCCACCCGCTCACCGAACTGCCGCTGCATGTAGTTCTTCTGGGCAAGCTCCGGAATGGGGCGCCGCCGTCCGAACATGGTCAGGGCATACCCGGCCTTTTTCGCGTCTGCCACCAGACGGTCTAAGTATTCCTTCAGTTTCGGATAGGCCAGATAATAATTTTCTATATACTGCTCGGCTTCCGCCCGGCTGATGTGGAGATTCTCTCCGAGGCCAAAGGAGGAAATGCCGTAGACGATTCCGAAATTTACGGCCTTTGCCCGCCGGCGGTCCAAGTCCGTGACATCGGCAGGGTCCTTATGAAAGACCAGGGCTGCCGTGGCCCTGTGGATATCGGCGTCGGATTTATAGGCATTTATGAGGTTTTCGTCCCCGGACATGTGGGCGAGAACCCGAAGTTCAATCTGGGAGTAGTCAGCGTCGGTAAAGGTCCATCCCTTTTCCGGCAGGAAGGCCCTGCGGATTTCCTTGCCCAGGGCCATGCGGATAGGGATATTCTGCAGGTTGGGCTCCGTCGAGGAAAGCCTGCCTGTCGCCGTCACGGTCTGCTGGTAGGTCGTATGGATGCGGCCGTCTTCTGCGATACAGGAAAGCAGGCCTTCCGCATAAGTGGACTTGAGTTTTGTATACTGGCGGTAGTCGAGGATGTCCTTCACAATCGGGGCATCGGGTGCTAATCTTTCCAGCACATCCGCTGCCGTGGAGTATCCGGTCTTCGTTTTCTTGCCCCCGGGCAGGCCCAGCTTTTCAAATAGAATTACCCCGAGCTGCTTGGGAGAATTGATATTGAACTCCTCACCGGCCGCCTCATAGATGGTCTTTTCGAGACGGGCGATTTCCGTATCAAGCTTGGCCCCGTATTCCTTCAGAATTTCCGGGTCCGCATAAATGCCCTGCTTTTCCATCGAGAATAATGTAAAGCACAAGGGGCGTTCAATATTTCTGTAGAGCTCAGCCATGCCCTGCTCTTCCACTTCCTTGAGAAGAACAGGAAGCAGGCGGCGGTTGACTTCCGCCCGGCTGCAGGCCAGTTTCATAGCTTTTTCCGTATCGGAGAAAGGCTCCTTCAGCCCCCTTGTATTGCCCCAGATTTCCTCGAAGGAAGGAAGGCTCATGTGAAGATAAGTCTGAGCCAGGGCATCAAAGGGATACTCTTTGGGAAGCGGGTCGATGAGGTAGGCAAGGACTGTCACATCCTCTGCCCCGGCCGGGTCTGCTTCCGGTAAGGCGAAGTGAAAGTCCCTCTTTAAGTCGTCACTTGCGAATTTCCCGCCGGACGCAAATAGCTCCGAGAGAGAATCTGCTGCGGCCTCCTCTGTAAAGTCGAAAAATACAGGCAGGTAGACCGCCCTCTTGCCGTCGGACATGGCAAAGCCGTAGGTGCCATGGGAATCGGAAACAAGCGTGATTCCGACGGCATCTTTCGTGGCAGCTTCCCGGAAATAGGAAAGGAGTTCCTTTGCCGCAGCCATCCCCTCCGCCTTCTCGGGTGTCGGGAGGTCCGTACCGGCTTCCTGTTTTACATTATTCTCATCCTGCGTGTCGGAAAAGTAATGGAGCAGGCGGCGGAATCCCAGCTTTTTGTAAAGCTCCAGGGCTTCATCCGTGAAGATATTGCCAAGGGCGGCCTTCTCCTCCTCCACCGTAACCGGAGCGTCCGTACGGATGGTAGCCAGGTCTTTAGAAAGCAGGGCCTGGTCATAGAATTCTACGAGATTTTTCGCGGCCCGGGGCGGCTTCACCTCCGCCGCGTGCTCATGCGCGTTTTCAACGGAGTGAAACTGCTGAATGATGGCCTGGGCCGTCTTTTCCCCTATTCCGGGTATGCCGGGAATATTGTCCGAAGTGTCTCCCTGCAGGGCCTTGACGTCGATGAATTCCTGAGGTGTCACCCCATAGGCTGCCTTCACGTCGTCGGCATAGTAAAGCTCCGTCACTGTATGGCCTGCCTTGGTCTTGGGCATATAGATTTTCACCCTGTCCGTGGCCAGCTGCAGATTGTCCCGGTCACCGGAAACAATTGTGACATCATAGCCCTTCTCCTCGGCCCTGCGAGACAGAGTGCCAAGGATATCATCGCCTTCGTAGCCCGGCTTTTCGCACATGCAGATACCCATGGCGCCGAGGACTTCTCTGATCAAAGGAAACTGGCTTTTGAGTTCTTCCGGAGTGGCCTTACGCGTCCCCTTATATTCCGCAAACATCTCGTGACGGAAAGTCGGGGCATTCGAATCCAGAGCCACAATCAGGGCATCCGGCTTCTCCTCCTTCAGCATGGGAAAGAGCATGGTAAGAAAGCCGTAGACGGCCCCTGTCGGGTGGCCTTCACTGTCCGTCAGATTCGAGGGCATCCCGTAGAAGGCCCGGAAAAGCATGGAATATCCGTCAAT
>JAZASQ010000050.1:0-12790 GCA_036343235.1 Lachnospiraceae bacterium | reverse complement strand
ATGGGCGTTTCATGCACCTGCGCAGCCATGTTTATGGTGCAGCCGGCGGCGGGCCTTCTTTCCATGATTGTCGGCATGTATGTGACATTTGCGGCGAAATACCTCTCTGCCGGGGCCGTTCTGATTCCGGGGACATTCGCCATTCTTTCGGGATTTCTTTTCGGACCGTATGTCTGCTGGCCTTTCATCATCATGACTGTCCTCATGTTCATCGCCCATTTCAAAAACCTTTCGGCCATGGTCCGCGGGACCGGGAAGCGGGTGGACGTGCTGAAAAATGCCAATCAGAAATTCGGAAAATACACGGCAGTCATATTCCTTGTGATTTCGTTTGTTGTAGATGTTCTTCTTGTGTGGTTCCTGGCTGCCAACTATTTTGTATAGAAGAACAAGATTGTATTTGTATTCTCATATGGGTTTGTGAGATAAGAGGAGGAGGCTTTTATGGGCAGAAGCGGTGCAGGAAGCAGCAGCGGACGTATGTCCGGGGGAAGTTTCCATTCATCCGGCGGTTCACACTCCTCGTCAGGAGGAGGCCATTATCATTCGTCCGGTTCTGGCGGACGAAGCGGCAGGAGTTCCGGGAACAGCTACACGACCGGTGGCGGCCGTGCCTCCTATAGGGGCAGTTCGGACAGCAGTTCCCGAAATACCTATGGCGGTGCCCGTCCTGGTGGCCCCGGCTATGGCGGACCGCGTCCGGGTGGTCCCGGGTACGGCCCCGGATATGGTCCCGGTCCCGGCATGCCTCCTCCTCCGCCCCGGCGGCGCTGGTGGCGCAGGCGCTATTATGATGACTACGATTATGGCTACGGCTATCTCCGCAGACGTTACAGCCACCGGGTGACAGGCGGTGGCTGCCTGACCAGCATTATTGTGGTCTTTCTTATTATTCTCTTCCTGGGGCTGGCCATTTCCGCGGACATGGTATCGACTCCCGCTCAGATGGGCAGCAGCGGCCCCACAGCGAATGAGGTCCAGCTCTCGACGGAAAGACGGGAAAAGCTTTCGAAGTCAAATGTCAATGAGACAGCCTTCTTTGAGAATGATGCCGACTGGGACCTCTCTGAGTACGACGTGAATTACGGCATGCAGTACTTTTACGATGCCACCGGCGTTCAGCCCTACCTCATCATTGCGGACAATATTGAGGGAAATACCGCGCCGACAACAGCTGATTTTGACGCCTATCTGGAGAGGCGCTATGAGGAGCTTTTTACGGATGAACAGCACCTTCTGGTCCTCTTCTTTGATGACGGGAACGGCAACTGGGGCACCTGGTACCGGGGCGGCAACAAGGCGAAGGTTCTGATGGACGCCCAGGCCATTGAAATCATGGCCGACTATTTCGACTATTATTATGGCTCTGACCTTACCGATACGGAATATCTTTCCACGGTCTTCCAGGACTCCGCCGACCGCATTATGTCCGTGACGGACGACGAAAGCAGTTTGAATACAGCCATAGTTGTTGGCGTTGTCATTGTCTTTGTAATCATCTTCCTGATTGTACTTTTCCGCTCCATTGCAAAGTCCAAGGAAGCGGCGGCAAAGCTGGAAGCAGAGCGCGAGCAGAATATGCAGAAGCCTGATGAAGATAATTCTGCAGGCGGAGAAAATTAATGAAAAAAGACAGAGGTCAGTTTCTGGCAACAAGCTTATATGTGATGATCTTTCTGCTTGCGTCTGTTGGTCTGGCACTCTGCCTTTTTTGGGGCTGGTGTCGGCCGATCATGGCTACGAATGTCGACTTTTCGAAGGCACCTGTACGGATTGAACCCTATACGAAGTCGGTTGATGCTGACGGGACGAAATATTATTCATTCGATGCGAATGACATCATAGAAAACGGCAAGGCATTTGCCTTCCAGACCCGCCACCACAATGTCTATATTTATTCGGACAGCACACCGATTTACCGCCTGGAGGCGAAGAAGACCATACTCGGGGATACAACGGGGTCTCTCTGGAATATCGTCACGATTTCCAGCTTGTCAAAGACCGTGAATGTGAGACTCGTCCCTCTCTATGACAGCGTGAAGGACGATGCTCCCTTTTTTCTGACCGGGACTGACGCCGGAATCTACCGGGATCTCATCATGAACTCTCTGACTTCGGCCATTTCAGCTATTTTTGACTGCATGCTGGGAATCTACATGATCCTGTATTTCACGGTAATGAAGCTGCGCCTGAAGAACCATCTGGCTGACCCGCTTTTCTATGTCGGTATTGCCTCCCTGCTGGTGGGCATTTGGTCCTTCTTCGAAACTGACGCTTCGGAGCTTTTGGCTTCCAATCATACGGCGGCAAGCGCCATTTCCTTTATCAGCCTGATGCTGCTTGCCTACCCCTATGTTATTTATGTGAAGACGACTCTTTTCAAATCGGATCGGTATTTTTTCCGGGTCCTGACAGCATACTATGCCTTCAATGTGACTTTTTGCCTCATTGCCTCTTTTGCCGGACTTGCTGACTTTAAACAGACGGTGCCTCTCACCCACATCGCTATTTTCTCAGCCATCTTCTATATGATCATTGCCGTCTTCAATGAGTTCAAGCACGGACGTCGGGGGCGGAGGACCATTCTGAATCTCGTGGGGTTCGGAATTGTGGGCTTTTCCGGCTCCTTTGACATGATTCTCTATAATATCAACGGACAGCTCCATGCTGACCGGATCAGCCGGACAGGCTTCACGGTATACCTCATCATTGCGGCCTTTATTTCCATGAGCGACCTGGCAAGCAGCATAGAGGAAGGACGGAAGGCTGAATACTACCGCCACCAGGCTCTGACGGATTCCCTGACCGGGATTGGCAGCCGCCAGGCCTATACCGAGGCGGCGGACAGACTGAAGAATGGGGAAGTCTTTTCTGTCGTTTCCATGGACTTAAACGGCCTGAAGCAGGTCAATGATCATTTCGGCCATCTGGAAGGGGACAAGTATATCCGTGCCGCGGCTGACCTCATTACCCTGACCTTTGCGTCCCACGGGGAGTGTTATCGTACCGGAGGCGACGAGTTTGCTGTCATCCTGACCGGGAACAATGCATATAAGGGCGCTTCCTTTGTGAACGAACTGGAAGAGAAGGCGGCAGCTTACGACCGACGAAAGGACAAGCCGACAAAGGGCCATCTCACGATTGCCAGCGGAGTCGCTGTCTTTACGTCCGGAACGGACAAAAACTTCGATGACGTCGCCCGCCGCGCTGACGAGTACATGTATGCGATGAAGCGGGAGATGAAGGCAGAGAGATAGGCAGGAGAAAGCGGAAATGTCAGAGGAAAAAATCGGCTTCAAGCCCGGAAATATGCTCTACCCTGTACCTGCAGTACTTGTGGCCTGCCGGGATCTTGAGAATCATATAAACCTCTTCACTGTGGCCTGGACAGGTACCGTCTGCACGAACCCTCCCATGCTTTCGATTTCTGTCCGCCCGGAGCGCTACTCCTATCATATGATAGAAGAGACAGGGGAGTTCACGGTAAATCTGACGAATGAAGCCTTGGCCAAAGCCACGGATTTCTGTGGCGTGAAAAGCGGCCGGGACATTGACAAGTGGAAGGAGTGTCACCTGACTCCGGTTCCGGGGACGGAAGTCAAAGCCCCATATGTCGAAGAATCCCCGGTCTCCATAGAGTGCCGGGTTGTTGAAAAAAGGCCCCTTGGCAGCCACACTCTTTTTCTTGCGGAAGTTGCAGCGGTTCACTGTGACAGTTCATATCTTGATGAGAAAGGAACCTTCCATCTCGAGGAGGCTCACCCGATTGTTTATTCCCACGGAACCTACTTTTCATTAGGCAGGAAACTCGGAACTTTCGGATATAGTGTCCGGAAGAAAAACGGCCGCCGAAAGAAATGACGCAAAGCAGTTTGACAACAGGAGAAATGAGAAGTGAAAATCAAGCGTTTAAATGAAAATGCCATTATCCCGACCCGGGGCAGCAGCGCTGCAGCAGGATATGATCTGTATTCGACAGATGAAACTGTGATTGCACCCGGTCAGACAGTTCTGGTCGGTACCGGACTTGCCATGGAAATTCCGGAAGGTTATTTCGGAGCCGTCTTTGCAAGAAGCGGCCTTGCCACAAAAGAAGGTCTGCGGCCGGCCAACTGCGTCGGTGTTATCGATGCGGACTACCGGGGTGAGCTTAAGGTTCCCCTTCACAACGATTCTTCCGAGGAACGCCAAATTACGGCAGGCGAGCGCATTGCCCAGCTTGTGATCATGCCCTTCCTCCCCGTTACGTTTGAAGAAACAGACGAGCTTTCCGACACTGCCCGCAGCACGGGAGGCTTCGGCTCCACCGGCAAGGGGTGACAGACTTTGAAAACAGTCGTTTTTGCTCCGGGAATGGAGGAATAATATGAAGCATGAACACGGCGTTATGATGCAGTTCTTTGAATGGTACCTTCCCTGCAACCACAGCCTGTGGCAGCGGCTCATTGACGGGGAGGCTGCGACGCTTGCAGGGGCAGGTTTCACAGGTCTCTGGCTCCCACCTGCCACGAAGGGTGCCTTCGGTGACCAGGGCGTCGGTTATGCTGTCTACGACAAGTACGACCTGGGTGAGTTCGACCAGAAGGGCTCTGTTCCGACGAAATACGGGACGAAGCAGCAGTATGTGAAGGCTGTGGCCGCTGCGAAGAAGGCCGGACTTGATGTCTATGCGGACATAGTCCTGAACCATATGATCGGGGCCGATGGCTTCGAGGAACTCTCCGCCACTGAGTACGCGGGAAACAATCGCACCCTGCCTGTTTCCGGAGAAGAAACCATCAAGGCATGGACAGTTTTCAACTTTCCCGGCCGCAAAGGCAAGTATTCCGACTTCATATGGGACTCTTCCTGCTTCGACGGGGTGGATTGGGACGACAATAGAAAGAAGGGGGCTGTCTACCTCCTGAAAGGCCACGGCTGGCAAAGTGATGTCGACACGGAAAACGGAAATTACGACTATCTCATGGGCGCGGACATCGACTTCGACCAGCAGAAGGTCATAGATGAGCTCACGGCCTGGGGAAAGTGGTATGTAAAGACAATCGGGGTTACCGGATTCCGCCTTGACGCAGTCAAGCACATCAAAGATGACTTCTATCGGGACTGGCTGCCAGCCATGCGGGAGGCCATGGAAAAGCCGGATGCTTTTGCTGTCGGCGAGTACTGGAATCCGGATGTGAATGTACTCAAGAATTATCTACATGGAGTGAATGGGGACATGAGCCTCTTCGACGTCCCCCTTCATATGAACCTTTACCACATCTCCTGCGACGGGGAGCACTCGGACCTCAGAAAGGCCTTCGACGGCAGTCTCGTGCAGACGGACCCGACCCACAGCGTGCCCTTCGTAGACAATCACGATACTCAGCCGGGTCAGGCACTTTGCTCTTTCGTCGGGACCTGGTTCAAACCCCACGCCTACAGCCTGCTGCTCCTTCGCGAGGAGGGCTACCCCTGCGTCTTCTACGGAGACTACTATGGCATTGCCCATGACAATATTCCGGGGCTGAAGGAGACAATAGATAAGCTCATGGAAATCCGGCACACAAAGATGACCGGTCCGCGCCATGACTATTTCTACGATGCCCACGGCATCAGCTGGACGAATGAAGGCGGCTTTGCTGTCGTTCTTTCGACGAAGTACGACCAGCAGGTACAGATGTATATTGGGAAGCAGTTTGCAGGGAAGATCTTTATTGACGCCCTTCACAACCGCCCGGAGGAAGTCACAATAGGACCTGACGGAAACGGAACCTTCTTCGCCCGGGACGGATTTGCCTCAGTGTGGGTAGAGAAGCAGGGGTGACAAATTTGAAAAAGGCGGGAAATTGCCCCATACAGGGCAATTCCCCGCCGGCCTGTCCGGCATGAGAAAGGCGGCCCCTACGGGCCGCCTTTCTCATGCCATAATATCTGCCTTGGATTTGGCCTCTTCAATCATTTCGTTCAGCTTCTTCATGGGGATGGAAAGAACGAGACCCATGAAGAGGGAGGCACCGACCCAGGTGCCCAGGCCGGAGAGGTAGATCCAGTAGTCAGCTCCGTACATGCCTCCGATGCACTCCCGACAGGCATTCATGCCGTAGGCGAAGGGCATATAGGTGTAGAGAACCTGGTAGAGCTTCGGAAGGACTTCTACAGGGAAGGTGCCGCCGGAACCGGCTACCTGAATGACCATGAGAACAATGGAGATAGCTTCTCCGACCACCCCGAAGGCGTACTTCAGGGAGAAGTTCAGAAGGGTGAAGGTGAAAGAAGTCACGGAGCAGGCGAACCAGAAGAGGAAGGCATGCTTCATCTGAATGCCGCAGAAGTAGATAGCTCCGAGAACCGTGAGCAGGGTCTGGGCCTGGCCGATGGCAAAGAAGACCAGATATCTTCCGAAATACTCCTGGTAGGTATGAATCTTCCTGGCCCCCCGTACATGCTCCACATTTGTATGAATCAGGGCAATCAGGATCAGGGCTCCGACCCAGATGGAAAGGACGACGTAGAAGGGGCTTGTGGCTGAGCCGTTGTTTGCAACAGCAAAGACCGGCTTTTCCGTCACGTCCACAGGCGAGGTGACGAAGCTTGAAATGACGGAAGGGTCTTCGTGGAGAATGTTCAGGAAGTTCTGATACTGCTCGCTCGTCGTGGCCGAATTTATCTTCCCGATCATTTCCTCGAGAGCTGTCTTCATTGCCGCCACCTGGTCCCGGGATTTTTCAAGGGATTCGGTCCCCATGCCCATCATGGCCGGATAGTTGCCCAGAATGCCGGCGACGGAGTCGATGGAACTGCTGGACATATTTAAAAGGTCTTCGGCCTCGTCGAGGGAGGAGCGGAGAGAAGAGAGCATCCCGTTCATCTGGGGCTCTACAATCTGCTCATATGTATCAGCCAGGGCGTCCACGTTGTCGGCGGTGACGTCAAGATCAGAGGCAAAGGCCGAAAGTTCCGTTGAGGCGTCGTAAGAGGTCTTGCCCGCCGCCTGCTCTATGGCGTCAAGGTCCGAATTCAGGGCGTCAAAGTCGGCGTTGACCTGCTTTATATCCCTGGAATAGTCTCCGCCGTTTATTCGTTCTGTAGTGGCAATCGACTGGTTGACAGCGGACTGGATGGCGGAAAGAGCCGTCTTCATGCCGGCAATATTGGCTGCAATCGTATTTGATGAGGCTGAAGTTTTGATGGAGAGGCTCGTGACCGCATCGGACATGGACCGGATTTCCGTTGCCGATTTCCGGAGAGAACCTGTTATCATTGTGCTGGCAGTATTTGCTGTGTTCGTGGCGGCTTCAGCTGCACTCTGGGCTGAATCTATGGCCAGACTTCCGGATTCGATGATGGAGTCCATTTCGTCCGTCATGGAGGAAGCGGCCGCCATCAGTGAGTCCGTTGTGTGGATCAGGCTGATGTAGGAATTCAGGATGGCTTCAATCGTGGCCAGGTCCGTATCCAAGGTATGCATGCGTGAGACCGTGGCTTCCGTAAAGGACTGTTGGCGGTCTTCCGAGATGGCATAGGAGGAAAGCTGCAGAATCGAATCGGCCAGGGTCCCGACGAAGGTCTTGTTTACCTCGGACTGAACCGTGGTCTTGACTGTTGTCGTGATCTTCGGGGCGATGGCGTTCTTTTTCTCATTTTCATAATAATCCATATGGGGATGGGAAGGGTCTCCGCCCAGGAAGGAAATCATGTCCCTGGAGAAGTCCTCGTCCATCACGAGGGCAGCGTAGTAGGTTCCCTTCTTCACACCCTCAATGGCGTCAGCCCCGGAGTCGGTGAAGACCCAGTGGATGGAGTTATTTGCCTTGAGGTTGTCGATGACCTGGGAACCGATATTGACCTCAATCGTGTCAACGGTAGTCCCTTTGTCCTCGGAGCAGACAGCTACAGGGAGATTTCCGGTGGCGGAAGGCCCGTAGGGGTCCCAGTTCGAGAGAATATTGAACCAGGCATAGAGGCAGGGGATTACGGTGAGTCCCATGACCACCATGATGGCCACCACGTTTGTGAATATTCGTTTCGCGTCTGTCGCGAATATGCGGAAAATATTAAGCATTGTTGTCGTCTCCGCTGTCCTTGTCGGACAATTTTTCCTTCAGGTGATTCAGAATCTTTTCTGTCCTGCCGCTCAGCTTTTCCAAAGCCTTGTCTTTACCTGTTCCCAGCTTTTTCAGAGCTTTGTCCTTGCCGGTTCCCAGAGTTTCAATGGCTTTCTCGGTTCCGGTGCCGATGATTTCCTTTGTCGTTTCGGCACTTTCGGAAATGATTTCTTTGGCGGCAGACTTCCGGGTGTCAATCCGGTCGCGGATGTCCTGCTTCGTCTCCTCAATTTTTTCGTCGATTTCTACAGTTCGGTCAATGACCGCATCCGAAGCGGCCGCCACGGAGTGGCCGAGCAGGACGTCATTCTTCTCGTCCTCATCCCGGAAGCCGAATTCCTTCATCTTTTCCTGCAGGAGATAGTCCGTGTACTCGACGTAGATGAGGTAGCCGGCAATTCCAAACAGGGAGATGATCCATAGGATCAGGAAAATGAGCTTCGAATCCGAATTCAGGAAGGAAAGAACCAGGAAGATCAGGGGAATGATGGGGTTTAAGCGGATGCCGACCCGGATCCGATGCTGGTTTTCCGCATGCAGCTTCTCCTCGTAGGCCTGAATCTCCCGGTACTTGGTCTCATAATCTTTTTTCAGAACTTCCTGAGTTTTTTTTATATCGTCCAGACTTTCGAGGACATCAGTCTTTGCCGCATCCGTACTTTCAGTGACTTCAGACTGCGCTTCATCCATACTCTCAAGGACTTTGGTTTTTTCTTCGTCCATACTAATATAGTTCTCCGTGCATTCCGCTAAACATTACATTTGCAGAAAAACTTCTTGTTTTACATTATTCGTAAGACTAGAACAGCCGGCTGTCTTCCATCCGATGCATCATGAACTTATTGAGCTTGCGGAAGGGTCTCTGGATCAGGAGGCCGATGACCAGGGCCACGACAATGAAAACTGAAAGTTCCAGAAGGTAGAGGGCAAAGGCCCCGTCGTAAAGGCCCCCGATGGTTTCCCGCATAGCGTTGATGGCGTACGGGAAGGGGAAGAAGAGGTAGACCTTCTGGAAGAAATCAGGCAGGAGCTCAATAGGGTAGGTGCCTGACGACCCCGCAATCTGTATGACGACCATGACGACTGCAATTGCCTTTCCCACATCTCCGAAAGCCAGAACCAGGGAGTAGATGAGAAGGGAAAATACCATCGACGTAAAGGCGCAGGCGAACCAGAAGAGGAAGGTATCGAGGCACTGGACCTTGAAATAGTAGAGGTCGCCAAGGACAGTCACCAGGGTCTGGGCCTGGGACAGGATGAAGTAGGTGATATAGCGGCCGAAGTAAAGCTGGGCCTGGGTGGCTCCCGGATACTTTGAAGACTTGGCTTTTGTCTTCAGGATGGCGGCCAGGACAAGGGCTCCGACCCAGATGGACAGGGTCGTGTAGAAGGGGGTGACAGCCGAGCCGTAGTTTTCGACCGGGTAGATGACATTGTCCTCAATCTGGACCGGCTCGGAGAAAAATTCCGAATACTTTTCCGGGTCGCCGGACAGGGTATTCATAATAATGGTGAGTTCCTGGCTGTGCTCCACGTCCTCGACTTTTCCGGTCATTTCCGTCAGGCGGTCGGAGATGAGGCCCAGAAGGTCCGAGGTCTTTGTCAGGGAGTCCTGGGCGCTGGTCAGGGAAATCTGCAGGGCGTCAAAGACATTTCCCATACCGGAAACCGTAGTGGACAGGGAGTTGAGGAGGTTGCTGATATTTCCGACTACATCTGTCAGACTTTCGAGGCAGGCGTCTACATTGGGCCGGATTTCGTTTTCGAACGTGTACTCTGTTCCCATCAGTTCCTTCAGAATGGCCTCGATTTTATCGGAGGCCTGCTTCTCTGCCAGGACTGTGTTCGTGACTGCCGTATCGCCGGCTGTTGTGGCAATCGCATTGTTGAACTGGGTCCGCAGGGCTGCGAGGCTGTTGTAATAGGCGGTCAGAGTGGAATCGATCTGGTCGGCAGTCTGGCGGATTGCCTGGCGGGCTGCCTGAATGTAGAAGTAATAGTTTTGGGCAATATGGTCCAAAGTATCTCCGGCATTTTCGGAGCGGTCCGCATACTGGCTCAGGGTGGAGGAAGCCGTATCGGCGAGAGAAGCCATCTGCTCGAGGGCATCAGACATCTCTTTTTCCGTCTGGGGCTTGGAGTCCTGAATTTTTTTGTATTCGGCTTCCGCTGAGGCAGCCAGGGCTTTCATGGCGTCTGCAGAGTCCTGTACGGCTGCAGCCGTATCCCTGGCATTCTCCTGCAGCTTTTTCCAGTCGTCATCGGAAACATATTTTTTTTCGGGCGTGCGGTCCGGGTTCGAGAGATTGCCTATGTTTTCCGCTGCGCTCTGCGCTGTATCGGCTGCACTTTGCATGGCAATGGCGGAAGCGGATGTGATCCGGGCTGCCGATTTACCGGCATCCAGAAGTACCTGATAGGCCTTGTCCAGATTTTCCTGCTTGTTGACGTCTTTCAGCTTGCCTGAAATATCCGCCAGGATTGCTGAAGAAGACGTGAGGGTAGCGGAGACTTTATGGCAGGCACTGGCAGCTTTTTCTATTTCTTCCTGTTTGGGGAGGAAAGGGGTTATCTCATCTCCGGAGGGCAGGTAGGTCCTTCCGACAGATTGGTTCAGGGCGTCGATGTCGTCCATAAGAGCGTTCAGGTCAAGGGCGGCAGAGCTGACAGCGGCCCCCATCTGTCCCACGTCTCCGCTCATTTCCCCCTGACGGAGTTTGGCCTGAATGGCAGACAGGTGGTTTTCCGCCGTATCCAGCGTGATCTTGACATTGTCCATGTAGTAGTCAAGGGTGAGCTCGGTCATCGTGATCTGATCTCCGGTCTCATCCAGGGAGGCCCGGGTGGAATCAATCCGCTGGCCGGCCTGGGCTGCATCGGCCTTTCCCTCGCCAATGGCATCAAGCAGGACCTCGTTTCCGGCAACAACGGAATTGATCGTTTTCTGATAGCTCTTGATCTCATCGTTGAGATCGTCCATGTCCGTCACAATGCCTTTAATGCCGCCGGCGGACTCTATTTCCACTTCAACGGAATTGGCCGTGTCAAAGACCTGGCCGACAATGACGCCGGTCAGCTTCTTGTTCAGGGACTTGTGGATCTTCTCGACAACGGCGTCGGAGATCTTCGTTGCTACAGGGTTCTTCTTCTGGTTCTGGTAGAAGAGGATGGCAGGCTTATCCACCCCGGCCTTGAAGAAATTCATGATCCGATAGGTGAAATCGGACTCTATGACAATGGCTGCGTAGTATTCGCCCGAGCGGACCCCTGAGAGAGCCTGCTCTTCACTGTCGGTAAAGACCCAGTGGATGGCGTCGTTTCCTTCCATCTCTTTCTTCAGTTCATCACCGACATTCTCCGTGACTCCGTCTTCGGTAATCCCTTCGTCCGAGGAGTAGAAGGCGATTTTGAGTCCGGCCGTGTTTCCGTAGGGGTCCCAGTTGGAGTAGATATTGAGCCAGGCATAGAGGGCGGGAATGACCGTGATGCCCAGGATGATGACGATGATGAAGAAGGAGGAGACCAGCTGCTTCATGTCGTCGAGAAAAATCTTGCGAATGGTTTTCATCGGATGTTTTACCAAACAATCTATATAAAGGCCATAAACAGCCAAAATAACTAATCAACAAACAATAACTATAAAACTAAGGAAAGAATATCGCAATATACAAACCTCCCGGTTTTGCTTGGGAAAAAGGGATGGATGTGCTACTATAGGGGCCGTAAAAACCCGATGCGTTTCCTGTCGGCGGCCCGGGTAACAGGGCCGCCGGTTCGGAAAGCAAGACCGGATGCTTGTGCAGCAGAGCCGGCGGAGGTGCGTTGAGCAAGAACTTACATTATTATTAATGAAATAGAAAGGGGAGGTGTCGTATGACAACAGACGATGTAGTGAAGAAAAGCAGAGGTTTTTGGGGAGAATTCCGGGAGTTCATAACGAAGGGCAGTGTCATGGATATGGCAGTCGGCGTTATCATAGGCGCTGCCTTCAAGGCCATCGTTGACTCCCTTGTAAATGACATTCTGATGCCCATCATCGGAATCTTTGTGAAGACGGATTCCCTGACCTCCGTGGTCATTCATGCGGGGGACGCCAGCATCACCATCGGAAACTTCATTGCTGCTGTCATCAACTTTCTGATTCTGGCCCTGGTCCTCTTCATCATGGTGAAGGTCTTGAACCGCATGCGGGAGACAGCCGAGAAGATGGCCCATCTGCAGAAAGAAGCCCAAAAAGAAGAAGAACCTGCTCCCACCAAGGAAGAGGTCCTTCTCACTGAAATCCGCGATCTGCTGCAGAAGCAGCAGGGATAATTTTTCCGGTCGGCCTTTGCCGGCAGCAGGGGGTAAGCAAATATAATACCTTACAGCTTCTGCCCCCAGAATTTTTTCAATTGTTCGAGAACCGTGTGACTGTCCTCCATCCGGCGGGCGGCCTCACGGTTCTTTTCGTTGAAGCCCACGAGAATAGAGTGATTGGCCTCGGCCAGGTAGTCCATGACGCCGTCAATATCCGACTTGATATTCTTGGGACAGCGGATGACCTGATGGTGGTTTGTCGTGATGTATAGAGTGTAGGAAATCGCCGACACATGCCAGAGAAACTTGTGGAGGGTCGAGTACTTATAAATCCAGGTGATGGCTGAAATCGGGACGATGGCGATGCCGTAATTCGAGGTCTCGATGAAAAAGTGCTGGGTGAT
>JAZASQ010000049.1:0-12841 GCA_036343235.1 Lachnospiraceae bacterium | reverse complement strand
CATTTTCCCTTTTGCAGATTCAGACGAGGTGGAGCTATAAATGGACAATTCAAACAGCCTTGAAAGCGGCATCCGGCTCGCCGGAAGATACGAAATCATAGACCGGATCGGGGCCGGCGGCATGAGCGACGTCTATGTCGCGAAGGACCATTCCCTGGGCCGGCAGGTGGCCGTGAAAATCCTGAAGCCCGAGTTCGCCGAGGACAAGACCTTTGTCAGCAAGTTCCGGGCCGAAGCCCAGGCGGCGGCCGGACTCGAGCATCCCAATATCGTCAATATCTACGATGTGGGGACAGAAGGCAACCTCTACTTCATCGTCATGGAGTATGTCGAGGGCATTACCCTGAAGACCTACATATCAAAGAAGGGGCGCCTTTCCTACAACGAGGCCCTTTCCATCGCCATCCAGGTGGGCCGGGGCATTGAGGCCGCCCACAATAAGGGTATCATCCACAGGGACATAAAACCCCAGAACATCATCATTTCAAAAGAGGGCAATGTCAAGGTCATGGACTTCGGCATTGCGAGGGCGGCGTCAAGTAATACCATCAATGCCGACCTCATGGGCTCCGTCCATTACGCCTCGCCCGAGCAGGCCAGAAACGGCTTTGTCACATTTACATCCGATATCTATTCTCTCGGTATCGTCATGTACGAAATGGTCACTGGCCGGGTTCCCTATGACGGGGATACGGCGGTCGCCATCGCCATCAAGCACATCCAGGGGGAGATGACGCCGCCTTCTGCCTATGCTCCGGACCTGCCTGTCGCGGTGGAGCGCATTATTCAGAAGGCAACCATGAAGAGCCAGGACCGCCGCTACCAGACCATGTCCGACATGCTCGTGGACCTGAAGAAGGCCCTGGTCAATCCCAACGAAGATTTCGTTACGATTCCGGACGGTTCGGAAGCGAACCGGACCCGGGTTATTTCCGAAGACGAGCTCTCCCAGATTCAGGAGGAAGCAAACCACATCGATGCCCGGGACAGCCGCACATCCGCCAGACCGGCCCCTTCCCGCCCTGATGCCGATGAGGAAGCGGATGACGAGGACGAGGAAGATGAGGACGATGATGACGGACAGGTAAATCCCGGCATGGAGAAGGCCATGACCGTCATGGGCATTGCCGCTGCCGTCGTTATTGCCGCTATCGTCATCTATATCGTGGGCAGCGCTTTCGGCCTTTTCGGATTCAAGAGAAATCCTACAGAAACGCCGGCCGACACAACGACGGAGGAAGTCACTACGGATTCCGCCATTGAAGAGGACGCAAACGGAATTCCCGTACCCGACCTCCTCGGCATGACGCCCGAGGATGCAAAGAAGGCATTGAACGATGTGGGCCTCGGGTACGAAGAGGGCGAGGCCATGGCTTCTGACCGCTACGACGAGGGCCTTGTGGCCGAGCAGTCCACGAATTCCGGCGTCAAGGTCGAGAAGAATACGACGATTACGGTACGGCTGTCCTCAGGCAAGGGAGATATCGATATTCCTTCCGTGGTCGGCATGGATGAAAACGCCGCCATCAATACCCTGAAGGACAACGGCTTCCAATATAACCGGACCTATGCCTACAGCTCCGACGTGGCCCAGGGTCAGGTCATCAGCCAGGACCCCAAGGCCGGCGGCAAGGGGCAGAAGGACCAGACCATCTCCATCGTAGTCAGCCAGGGCCAGGAGGCTGTCAAGGTGCCTCCCGTCGAAGGCCTGAATCAGGCGGATGCGGAAGCAGCTCTTGCAGCTGTAGGTCTGACGGCTGCCGTAAAGACCGAATACTCCGACACCGTGGCTCTCGGTCAGGTCATCAAGCAGAATCCTTCGGCCGGCTCCTTCGTCGATGCAGGCTCCGCCGTATCCGTTACGGTCAGCATGGGGATGGAGACAGTGCTCTACACATATTCCGGCACCATCGAAGCCCAGAACGGGGAGGATACGACTTATGTTCTCATCGATCTGAACGGGTCTCCGGTTGACACCTGGCAGGTGACAGCCGCGGAAGGTACAAAGAATATCAGCGCCAACGGCATCTCCACGGAGACAGGTACGCTCGAATGGACGACAGCCAGCGGGACGACCGGCTCCATGTCCGTCAAGTTCGAGAAGCAGTGACGGGCATGCTGGGACGAATCATAAGGGAAGTCGCCGGCTTCTACTATGTCTATTCCGAGGAGACCGGGGAGACCGTCCAGTGCCGGGCCAAGGGCATTTTCCGAAAGAAAGGCCTGAGGCCTTCGGCGGGCGACCTTGTTGAATACTCGCTTACGAATACGGAGGACGTGGAGGGGAGCGTCGATGAAATCCTCCCCAGGAAAAACTGCCTGGGCCGGCCCCCTGTGGCCAATGTGGACCAGGTCCTCATCGTCTTCGCCGGGAAAAATCCAGCCCCGAACTTTCTCCTCTGTGACAAGTTCCTCATCATGCTGGACCGGAAAGAGATTCCGGCTGCCCTCTGCTTCAACAAAGCTGATATCACGGAAGAAGCTGCTATCGGGCATTTTGCGGAAATCTATGAAAAGGCCGGATATCCGGTCTTTGTGACCAGCGCGAAACTGGGAGAGGGGAAGGATGCCCTCATCGGATTTCTAAGTGGAAAGCTGACGGCCTTTGCCGGCCCCTCGGGGGTGGGCAAGTCCTCCCTCATGAATCTGATTTCCGGGACGGACGCGGCTGAAACCGGAGAGGTATCGAAAAAGACGGGGCAGGGCAAGCAGACGACCCGCGCCTCCTCTATCTATGTGGCGGGGCCTTCGACCTACATTATAGATACACCGGGCTTCGGTTCCCTGGACCTTTCGGATATTGAGAAGGAAGACCTTTTTCTCTCCTTTCCCGAGATGGCTTCCCTTGCAGGCAGGTGCCGCTTTTCTTCCTGCGCCCACCTGAAGGAACCGGGCTGTGCCGTGAAAGAGGCGGTAGAGGCCGGGACGATTGCTGCTGAGCGGTATGAAAACTACTGCAGTATCTATGAAGAATTGGCCGCTCAGAAGAGGTACTGAGTGATTTTGATAGAAGAGGCCGGAAGAATTGACTTTTCGGGAAATCCGGCCGGGAATTTATGCCTTACAGAAAGAAGAAGCCATGAACTGCCTGTCTCCATCCATTCTGTCTGCTGATTTCGCCAGTCTGGGAGAACAGATTGCCGCCATTGATGAGGCCGGTGCCCAGTACGTCCACATCGACGTCATGGACGGCATGTTCGTGCCCAATATTTCCGTGGGCCTGCCGGTAGTGAAATGTGTGCGGGGTGTGACGGACCGGATTCTCGACGTCCATCTGATGATTGAGGAGCCGGACCGCTACATCAAGGCTTTTGCCGAAGCCGGAGCTGACATCATCACCGTTCACGCCGAGGCCACGAAGCACCTGGACCGGACCGTCGAGCTCATCAAGGAAGCCGGGGTCATGGCTTCTGTGGCCCTGAACCCTGCGACCCCCTTGAATGTGCTTGACTATGTTCTGCCTCAGCTCGACATGGTTCTCATCATGACCGTAAATCCCGGCTACGGGGGCCAGAAACTGATTCCCTATACCGTGGACAAGGTCATGGACATGGCTGCCTATATCAGAAGAGAAGGCCTGTCGACGGACATTGAAGTGGACGGAGGCATCACTCTCGAAAACGTCGAGCGGGTCATGGACGCCGGAGCCAATATCATTGTGGCCGGGTCCGCCGTTTTCTCTCCCGAGAACGGGACCATTGCCGAAAACACGAAGGCCTTTCTTGATATCATAAACGCGAAATAACGGTTTTCCGGTTCATGATCAGCCGGCAAGACAGTTTGCTGTGTTCGAAAAAACGGCGTCCTTTGGCGCCGTTTCCTTTTATCCCATGACTAATGTGATTTTTATCTTTTCCGGCGGAACTCTTGACGACCACTTCGCCGAAGGTGCTCTGAAGCAGAATCCCGGGGCGAAAATCATCGCGGCGGATCGGGGCCTGGAAGCCGCGGAACGGCTTGGAATCCGACCGGACTTCATCATCGGGGACTTCGACTCTGCCTCAGAGGAGGCAGTGAAAGAAGCCTATGCCGCAGCGGAGAAATACGGGACTCAAATCCGGCGCCTGAATCCGGTCAAAGACGACACGGATACGGAAGCGGCCGTGAAGGCGGCGAATGAGCTCTATCCCGGGCCCGGGACAATCTATATCCTGGGCGGGACGGGCACCCGGCTGGACCATGTCCTCGGCAATCTCTCAATTCTGGGCATGGGATATACTTACGGAAAAGATATTATTCTCATGGATCCGCACAACAGGGCCCGGATGTACTTCCCCGGTACCTATACCATGAGAAGAGAGGACTTCTTCGGGACCTATGTGTCCTTCTTCCCCATAGGGGAACCGGTGGCCGGCCTGACCCTCTCCGGGTTCAAGTATCCCCTTTCCGAGGCTGTTCTCCACGGACTTTCGACCCTGGCAGTCAGCAATGAGGCAAAGGAAGAGGAGGAGACTATATCCTTCCGCAGCGGCCGTCTTCTCATGATTGAATCAAAGGACTGAGGCATGGATCATTGAATTCAGCTGCCGGCAGGAGAACCTTATTTTCCGTTCATTTCAGCGGCTTTTCCATTCAGAAAATCAGTGACGGCAGAGAGGCCTTCTTCGGAAAATTCGAAGATGGCCTTTTTTTTGAGTTCGTCGGAAGTCGTATCAAAGGCATAGGGGCCGGGCCAGATCGTAAGCAGAAGTACTGTTTTCATGGGAATTTCATCGGACGGCGCATCCCCGTCAGAGACATCTTCCTTCTGAGTCTCTTCAGGTACATAGGGTCCGAGCGGGGTCTCCTCCGGCACATCGGATTTCTCCAGCCGGTAGCGGAGGGTGCCGAGGCTGCCCGTGAAGGGGGATTTTTTGTAAAAGCCCAGGGACAGAAGCTCTTTTTTTTGCAGCATAATGCAGGTCCTTTTCCGGCTATGGACGGCCGGTCTTAAAACTTGAAGTCTTTCGGGGTTTATATTATCATAATCAGGAATTTTTGACAGGCAGTGTTTCAGGAGCCTGTCCGCACATAGAAAGCGAAACTGAAGCGTTGGAAAACGAAGAGAAAAAAGGGGCACTCGAAAAGAACGCCCAGGACTATATGATGGAATTTCTTGATGAGGACGACTTCGTCGATCGGGAGGAGACCCTGGAACACATGGTCCTCTGCGACGACATCACGGACCTCATCATAGACAATATGGCTGCGGCCATTGATATCTCCATTGACGACGGACCCATTGAGGAGCGCTTCCGGGACCTTCAGAATTGTGTCCGCACCCGGGCCAGGTATGAGACTTCCCGCCTCAGGGGGAAGTGAAATTTTCCGGAAGGCCGTCCTTAATGAGGTTCGAGTTGTGGTAGCCCTTGTCCCAGGTCACTTCCCGGCCGAACCAGGCCTCGGGAACGTAGGCTTTTGCGTCTTCCTCCGTTTCGAATTCCACCTCGGCCATGACAAGGGGGGCGAGGCGGCCGTGGAAGATGTCAAGCTCAATCGTTAAGTCCTTCTCCACCCCGTTTAAGGTCCGGCGGATGGGCTTTCTGTAGCGGGTCTTTGAAAGAGGTTCCGTATCGGCCTTCTTTAAGAGGTGGGCGTAGGAACTTTCATCGAGCGGGAGATTATATTCCTCCCGGGCCATGAGGCCGGAGGACTTATAGGTGAGGAAATACCGGTCTCCGTCTCTCCGGACCCGGACGACAGGGCTGTCGCAGAGATAGGCCTGCTCGATTTCCGTATGGGGCCAGGTCTCAATGTCGACCGGAGCCGCGCACAAAAATTTCAGTTCGATTTCCATGAATAAACCTCCTGTTCGGTGCAGCAATTGCCGCAGGGCTTTATAGCCTCGTGATTTCCGCCCTGTTTCCGCTCCCGCTCCGGTCGGATGGAAAGCAGACGTCCACTGGACGTCCGGCACTCACCAGGCTCCCGGATTTATATCAGTTATTTTCATTATTTTAGTATAGAAACAAAACGAAAGGAAGAAGCACATGAACAGAATCTGTGTATTTACGGCCGACGGGGTCGAGGAAGTCGAAGCCCTGACCGTTGTGGATCTTCTCCGGCGGCAGAAGTGCGACGTGGATATGATTTCCCTCGGGGATTCCCTGCAGGTGACGGGTTCCCACGGCATCGTCTTCATGGCGGACAAGAAGATGAGCGAGACGGACTTTGCCTCCTATGATACCCTGGTCATTCCCGGTGGCCTCAAGGGGACAAGCAACCTCAAGCAGGAGCCCAATGTTTTGGCGGAAATCAGAAACTTCCATGACAGCGGCCGCTTGGTTGCCGCCATCTGTGCCGGTCCCACTGTCCTCGCATCTGCCGGAATTCTGGCCGGAAAAAATGCCACCGTCTATCCCGGCATGGAAGACTCCCTGGGCGGGGCCAATCCCGTCACGGACCGGGAAGTCGTCACCGACGCCAATGTCATCACGTCCCGGGGCATGGGGACGGCCATAGCCTTCGGACTCGCCATCATAAGCTATATTTCGTCTGAAGAGGATGCAAAGTCCATGGCCGGAAAAATCGTCTTTCAGACCACATAAGTCGCGGGTGACAAAGGTTGACTTTTATGATATAATCTACGACTGTCGCTGTGGACTATTGCAAATGCTACGATTGGCATGAGCCGCGCAGCAGCGGCTGGTGCTTTCGGCGGGCACGACCTGCCACAGTTTTATATTATCAATTGTTGGAGGAAACAGTAGAATTATGAGCGTTACGGTTGAGAATCTGGAACACAATATGGCAAAGCTTACCATAGAAGTACCTGCGGAAGAGCTGGAAACTTCCATCCAGAGAGTTTATCAGAGACAGAAGAACCGCATCAGTGTTCCGGGATTCCGGAAGGGAAAGGTTCCCCGGCAGCTGGTCGAGAAGATGTACGGTCCCGAGATCTTTTATGAGGACGCAGGCAACGACCTGATCCAGCGGGAATACCCCAAGGCCTATGACGAGTCCGGTCTTGAAATCGTATCCCAGCCTACTGTGGATATCGTTCAGCTCGAGAAGGGCAAGCCCTTCATCTTCACGGCGGAGGTCGCTGTAAAGCCTGCTGTAGAGCTTGGAAAATACAAGGGAATCACGGTTACGAAGATTGACACGACCGTTTCCGATGAGGAAGTGGATGAGGAGATCAAAAAGAACCTTGAGAGAAATGCCCGCACCGTTACCGTTGACCGCGCAGCTGAGAACGGCGATACCGTGGACATCGACTTCGACGGCTCCGTAGACGGCGTTCATTTCGACGGGGGCAAGGCCGAGCATCATAAGCTCGTACTCGGAAGCCATTCCTTCATTGACAATTTTGAGGATCAGCTCGTCGGAAAGTCGGCCGGCGACGAGGTGGACGTTCACGTCACATTCCCCGAGAACTATCAGGAGACTTCCCTTGCCGGCAAGGCAGCCCTCTTCGAGGTAAAGGTCAATGAAGTCCAGGCCAAGGAGATCCCCGAGCTTGACGATGAATATGTCACCGATACGACGGACTTCGAGAACGTCGATGCCTACAAGGCAGACGTGAAAGAGCGTCTGACGAAGACCAAGGAAGACCAGGCAAAGCGGACGAAGGAAGACGAAGCCATCGAGAAGATCATCAAGGATTCGAAGATGGACATCCCCGATGCCATGGTGGATTTCCAGATGAACTCCATGATCAATGATTATGCCCGTTCTCTGGCCCAGTCCGGCATCTCCTTCAACGACTATATGAAGTTCACGGGCGAGACCGTAGACTCCTTCAAGGAGCGGATACGCCCCGACGCTCTTTCCCGCATTCAGTCCTCCCTTGTTCTTGAAGCCATTGCGAAAGAGGAAGGCCTTGAGGGAACCGATGCGGATGTCGATGACAAGATCCGCGAAGTCGCTGAGCAGAACAAGATGGAATTCGACGAAGTCGCAAAGACCGTAGACGATGACCAGAAGAAGTCTCTGAAGGAGCAGATCGCAATCGACAAGGCTGTCAACTTCATCATGGACAATGCCAAGGAGCGCGCCAAGGCAAAGCGGGCTGCCAAGAAGGCAGACGACGCCGAGGGTGAGGCTGAAGAGACCGGGAAGAAGCCTGCAAAGAAGTCCAAGAAGGCCGACAACGGGGCTCAGGTCTGAAATAGCAATATAAGTTAAATTCCGGGGCATCGCGGATTTCGTTCAAGTCCGTGAGGTCCCGGGGTTTTATATTAGTCATAATAATGTAAAACGGAAAGGACAGTGAGCGATTTGGCTACAATTCCCTATGTCATTGAACAGAACTCACGCGGCGAGCGGTCATACGATATCTACTCCCGCCTCTTGAAGGACCGGATCATTTTCCTCGGAGAGGAAGTGAATGAACAGACAGCTTCCCTGGTCGTAGCCCAGCTCCTCTTCCTGGAGTCCGAGGACCCGAACAAGGACATCCACCTCTACATCAACTCCCCCGGAGGAGAGGTCAATTCCGGCTTTGCCATTTATGACACCATGCAGTATGTAAAGCCTGACGTTTCGACGATCTGCGTCGGTCTTGCCGCTTCCATGGGGGCTTTTCTCCTGGCTGGCGGGGCCAAGGGCAAGCGTTTCGCCCTTCCGAATTCCGAGATCATGATTCACCAGCCCTCCGGCGGTGCCAAGGGTCAGGCGACGGAAATCGAGATTGTCGCTGAGAATATCCGAAAGACCAAGCACCGGCTGAACGAGCTCCTTGCCCAGAACACGGGCCGGCCCATTGAGGACCTTGAGCGCGACACGGACCGGGACAATTACATGAGCGCCCAGGAGGCCCTTGATTACGGCCTCATCGATCAGATTGTTTCACGGCGTGAGGACACGACTGAAAAGAAGGACAAATAATATATGAAGAACGATGACCGTATCCGCTGCTCATTCTGCGGCAAGCCCCAGTCCCAGGTGCGAAAGCTCATTGCGGGACCGAACGGGGCCTACATCTGCGATGAATGCGTGGATATCTGTTCCGAGATCATCGATGAGGAGTTTGCGGATTCCTTCGCCGAGGAGGAAGGCCTGCCCGTCCGGCAGAATTCAAGGGACGACGCGCCCGACCCGGCCCGGAGCATCAATCTTTTAAAGCCCCAGGAGCTCAAGAACTTCCTCGACTCCTATGTCATCGGCCAGGAAGAGGCGAAGAAGGTCCTTTCCGTCGCGGTCTACAACCACTACAAGCGGATCAAGTCCAGAAAGAAGACGGACGTCGAGCTGCAGAAGTCGAATGTGCTCATGCTCGGCCCCACCGGTTCCGGCAAGACCCTGCTCGCACAGACGCTCGCACGGATCATCGGTGTGCCGTTTGCGATTGCGGATGCCACGACCCTGACCGAGGCCGGCTATGTGGGCGAGGATGTCGAGAACATCCTCCTGAAGCTCATTCAGGCCGCGGACTATGATGTGGCCAAGGCTGAGATCGGCATCATCTATATCGATGAGATCGACAAGATCACGAAGAAGTCCGAGAACGTCTCCATCACACGGGATGTGTCCGGTGAGGGCGTACAGCAGGCTTTACTCAAGATTCTCGAAGGGACAATGGCGTCCGTTCCTCCCCAGGGCGGCCGCAAGCATCCCCAGCAGGAGCTCATCCAGATCGACACGACGAATATTCTCTTCATCTGCGGCGGAGCCTTTGAAGGCCTGGACAAGATCATTGAGGCCCGCCTCGACCAGAAGCAGATCGGCTTCAACGCCGATGTGACAAGCCGCATAGAGGATGTGGACGAGAGCGCCTTCCTGAAGGAGGCTCTTCCCCAGGATTTCATCAAGTACGGCCTCATCCCCGAATTCATCGGCCGGGTGCCCATCAATGTGGCCCTCGACAAGCTGACGAAGGAAGATCTGATCCGCATTCTGACGGAGCCCAAGAACTCCCTTGTGAAGCAGTATTCGACCCTTTTCGATATGGACGGGGTTAAGCTTACCTTCGACGATGACGCCCTTTCCGCCGTTGCGGACAAGGCTCTGGAGCGGAAGACCGGGGCGAGAGGCCTCCGGGCCATCATGGAATCCACGATGATGGACTACATGTACCGCATCCCTTCCGACGACTCCATCAAGAGTCTCAATATCACGAGAGACATGGTGGAGAACAATACGCTTTTCGTCGACAAGAACGATGCCGACATAGCGGAAATCGAGGACCAGCTGGCGAAGAAAAAGGCCAGTGCCTGAAGGATTTATATATGAGGCAGGGGCTGCACGCAGCGCGTGCAGCCCCTGTTTTCTCTGACTGGAGAACTCTATGAAAATCACACAAGCGGAACTGGAAACCGTCTGCGGTCTGACCAGCACCCTTCCGAAGAACACCCTTCCCGAGGTCGCCTTCTGCGGGCGCTCGAACGTGGGCAAGTCGACGCTCATCAACACCCTGCTGGAGAGGAAAAACCTTGCGAGGACATCGTCCGAGCCGGGCAAGACCCAGACCATCAATTTTTACAAGATCAACGGGAAAATGTACTTAGTCGACCTGCCCGGCTACGGCTATGCCAGGGCATCGAAGGAAGTGACGGAGAAGTGGGGCAAGATGATTCAGCGCTATTTCGCGGAGTCCGATCGGCTCATGTATATCTTCCAGCTTGTCGACATGCGCCACGCCCCGACGAAGCAGGACATTGCCATGATGGACCTCATCCGCTACCTTGACTACCAGCCTGTCGTCATCGCGACGAAGGCGGACAAGCTGAAGCGGTCGGAGAGGCAGAAGGCGGAGTCCATGGTGAGAAAGACACTCGGCCTCAAGGGAGACGACATCCTGATTCCCTATTCGTCTGTCACGAAAGAGGGCAAAGATACCATCACCGATCTCATGGAGCAGGTCATGGAGCAGGGATAGGGGGGTCAGGTACCACTGTTGATAACTTCTGCCGCCCGCACCAACACTGGATGATAGGGGGTCAGACCCCTTCTTTGTCAGTACTGGTGCGGGCGGCAGCGATTTTGACGATGGGTTCCTGACCCTCTATCAGTAGAGGCACTCTTTCGTGCGGATGGCGTTCTTTGTCAGGATGCGCTCGTCGACTTCCTGGCCGGAGAGGACCTCTGAAGCGACGCGGATGGCCACCCGGCCCTGCTTCTCGGCGTCTTCGACGACGGTCATGTCTATGACGCCCTTCTTCATGAAGTCGAGGGTGGAAGGGACCTCCGCCATGGTGATGACGTGGAATTTCATGCGGGTCGTGAGCTGGAAGAGGGCCTTGCAGCCGCCGTAGACGCCGCCGGCCGTGAAGAAGAGGCCGCGGATCATGGGAAAGTCCGCAATCATTTTCTGCACGTCTTCGTAACAGCGGTAGTCATCGTCTTCGGAGGCGACGATGGCGTCAACCGTGATTTTCGGGAAATTCAGGGCAAGGTATTCTTTGAAGCCCCGCATACGTTCGTTGTGGGCAAAGACGTGGGGGTCCCCCGTCACGATACCGACTTCGAGGGACTTGTCGGGGGGAGCCATGCGGCCCATGAGACCGGCGGCTATGGTACCGGATTTATAGGAATCAGCGCCGACATAGGCTTTGCGTTTGGAATCCGGAATGTCGGAGTGGACAGTGACGACGGGAATGCCCTTTTTGTCGAGCTCGGCGATTTTTTTCACGATGGCCGGGTCGTTCGAGGCGGTCAGAAGCAGGAGCTCGATCTTTTCAGCCTTTACGATGTCATCTACGGCATCAAGCTGGCTTTTGACACTGAAATCACAGGCCCGGTAGGCGAGTGAGACGCCCAGCCTTTCGGCCTCGTCCTCCATGCCGTCTTTCATTTCTCCGAAAAAAGGATGGTCGAGATCAAATGAGACTGCGCCGATTTTTCTTGTTTTGGCTGTCGCTGCCATATGGACCTCCTGAGAAAACAGATTGTTTTCCTAATAATAGCCCAATTTGGCATACAATTCAATTCCGGTAATTATGTTTGATGACGGGTTCACGTCCGAGACCGGCAACGAAGGAGAAAATCGTGTCCTTCATGGATTCGGCGGCAGGGGAGGGCATGCGGCCCGTGTTTGTGATGATCCCCAGGGTCCGATACTGCTCGGGGAAGAGGGGGAAGAAGTCGACTTTCGCGTTCACGGATTCCGTCTGCAGGGCGGGGATGATGGAAACGCCCTCGCCGCACTCGACCATGGCCATGAGGGACTGGTCGTCTATGATGCGGCAGTGGGCCCGGACCGTGAGACCGAAGGAGTGGAGGACTCTGAGGATGTCCTCGTCGCTGCCGTCCGACTGGATGACGAAGGGGCGGTCTTTTAAGTCCTCAGGGGAAATCGTTTCCGTGCCGACCGGCATATAGCCCTTGGGAACGGCCACAACCAGAGGGTCCCGGTAGAGGGGCGTGAAGGGGAGACCGTCGTTTCCGGCCTCGGAGATGATGCCGATGTCGATGGTGCCGTTCCGTTCCCAGTTGATGACGTCCGTGTAGGAGCCCTGGTAGATTTCCGTCGTGATGTGGGGGAAGTTCTTGCGGAAGGTCTTCAGGATTTTCGGAATCCAGGCCGTGCAGACCGTGTTTACCGTGCCGAGCTTGACGGAGCCGGCCTCGAGCCCCTTGATCTTCTCAATCCGCTGGTTGAGATTCTCCTCGACGGAAAGGAGCTCCTTGATGTAAGGGGCAATCTCCTTGCCGGACGGGGTCAGGCGGACGCCCCCGTGAAGCCGTATGAATAATGGAAAGCCCACCTCGTCCTCCATCGAGGCGATGGAGTGGGAGACCGCGGAAGGTGTCAGGTGGAGGGTGTCGGCCGCCTTTGCGAAGGATCCGCAGTCGAGGACGGTCCGGAAGATTTCGTATGTAAGAAGTGTCATGAGGAAATCCTATCCATAATGAATAAACATTCATGGTACGAATGAAAAAGATGAACTTTACTTCACCGATGAATTTTATTACTATAATG
>JAZASQ010000048.1:0-13060 GCA_036343235.1 Lachnospiraceae bacterium | reverse complement strand
TTCACAGGTTCCTGCAATGACGCAGGCCGGGACGCAATAGGCGCCCCGGCCTGTTTTCTTCATGGGTCGCAATTTGTGCGCATATCAGCAAATACCGCCCATGCCTGAAGGCCCTTTTGTGAAGGCAAGTAGCTGTTAGCGTGTTTTGGAGCAAATGCCGCCCATGCCTGAAGGCCCTTTTGTGAAGGCAAGTAGCTGTTAGCGTGTTTTGGAGCAAATGCCGCCCATGCCTGAAGGTCCTTTTGTGAAGGTAAGTAGCTGTTAGCGTGTTTTGTAGCAAATACCGCCCATGCCTGAAGACCCTTTTGTGAAGGTAAGTAGCTGTTAGCGTGCTTTGGGGCAAATACCGCCCAAAAAGAAGAAACAAGTCTTCCGGAAACTGTCCGGGATGGGCGGCATATGCAGAAAACTTGCATTCCTGCGACTCGATTTTTAAATTCGAGGTAGATGGATGGGCGGTATTTGCAATGGAAGCTGCCAAAAGAGACCTGACATATGAATTTGAGGTCACGTGCGGAGTGATATGGGCGGTATTTGCTGCAGAATGTGCTAATATAGACTCACAAATTATTTTTGGCGAGGCAAACACTATGAAACTGCAAACGGAAAGAATCTATCAATACGCCCAGGAGCGGATGCTGGGCCTAATACGTCTGCCCCTGCCGGACGCATACAAGGGGCAGGATGCCCTGAGGCGGCTGGCGGAGCGGATTACCCAGGACGGCTGCCGGCATGTCTTCATCGTCTGCGGCAAGACCGTTACGAAGCACGGCCTTGTTGACGGCTTCCTGCGGGAATTGGCGGGAATGGGCATCCGGACTACAGTCTGGGACGGGGCAATTCCCAACCCCACGGTGGCCAATGTGGAAGAGGGCGTGGCTGCTTATGAGAGTACGGCCTGTGACAGCCTTGTGGTCTTTGGCGGTGGCTCCTCCATGGACTGTGGCAAGCTGATTGCGGCCCGGGTCACAAATCCCGGCCTTTCCGTGCCGGATATGCATGGGAGCATGAAACTGAAGAGGAAGCCTGTACCCCTGTATGCCGTTCCGACCACGGCAGGGACCGGTTCGGAGGCCACCCTTGCCGCTGTAGTCATTGACGAAAAGGACCATCACAAGTACTCTGTCAATGACCCGAGGCTCATTCCGAGGGCCTGTGCCCTGGACGCCCGTCTTACGGCTACCGTTCCGCCGGCTGTTACCGGCCAGACAGGAATGGATGCCCTGACCCACGCCGTGGAAGCCTGTACAAATCTCTATGGTCTGAAGAACGCTTACGGCTATGGAAAAAGTGCGGTCTGCATTATCCTAAACTGCCTGGAGGCAGCCTACGACGACGGAAGCGTCATCAAGAACAGGGAGAAGATGCTGACAGGCTCCTTTAAGGCCGGGGCGGCCTTCACGAGAAACTGCGTCGGCTATGTCCACGCTATCGGCCATCCCCTTTCGGGTTTTTATGACCTCCCCCACGGTCAGGTCATGGCGGCCCTGCTTCCGGTCATCATGCGACGGTATGGAAATGCGGTGACAGAGCAGCTTGCCGGACTTTTTGATGCAGCGGCTGACTATCAGGCGGCCGGCAGCAGGAGGAAGGAATCTTTTCTCAATACGGACCGGAGCGGGCTCAGTCAGGCAGAAAAAGCTGATCTCTTCCTGCAGGAGATTGAGCGTCTGGATGCGAAGTTCGCAATCCCCAAGCATTTCGACTGCATCAGGGAAGAAGACATTCTTTCCATGGTGGCCTTCGCAGCGGCCGAGGCCAAGGGCTATCCGACGCCAATCATATTCTCAGAGGATGAAATTGCGGAAATCTATCGCGGCCTAATGAGTTGAAAAGCACAGGCAAGGCAGGAAAGAGAAAACCCTGAGAATGCTGAAGAAAACTCTCTTTTTGCAGGGCCCGTAGGCAGGAAGGGCAAGGCAGGAAAGAGAAAACCCTGAGAATACTGAAGAAAACTCTCCTTTTTCAGGGCCCGCAGGCAGGAAGGGCAGGGCAGCACAGAGAAAACCCTGAGAATACTGAAGAAAATTCTCTTTTTGCAGGACCTGCAGACAGGAAGGGCAAGGCAGGAAAGAGAAAACCCTGAGAATACTGAAGAAAATTCTCTTTTTGCAGGGCCTGCAGGCAGGAAGGGCAAGATGAAAAAGAGAAACGTTGAGAGATTCCGGAGACAGTTCTCCTTTTTTCTGCTAGTGCTTGCAAGAAGAGCGGCAGCAAAAGGAGAAATATTGAAATGATATCCGGAGAATTCTCTTCCGGCGTTAAGTTTTAAGGCGCAGCAGTAGAAAAATACTGCTGCGCCTTTACTTACTCCGGCACCCCGTCCGTGAAGTCCCGGTTCATGGTATATATGAAGACCACGAACCAGGAGGCGATGACCGGATAGCCGATGAAGCAGATCATCCAATCTACGGAGCTTAAAGCAAAGAACTGCACAACGCCCCAGACGGCAAAGCCTATAAGGCCGAAAATCACGGCTTCTATGAGAAGGAAGGCCCGGAATTTCGACGAGGCCTTCCAGTTTTTTCCTTCAAGATAAGTCCAGATGCTATTCATGGTGTTCCCCTTTCCGGCGGATTTGCCCCGTCAGGGCAGCGGAAGCCGTCCCTGCAGGACTGCCGGAGAATGCTATTTCATCGTAAGGATATCTCTACTATAGATGTTGAATGTAAAAGCTGAAACGCAGGACCGGTAAGACTTCTGTAAATTGTTGGCAAAGAATTGCACCGGACTTTACACAAACCTTACGATAAGAGCGCGCAGGACTGGCTGAGATGTTTTACATACATTTTACATTACCTACTTGATTCGGAGAGGCACTCTCCTGTAGAATTCCTTTTGTAAAATTGTGTAAAATCCTGAAAACAGAACGCGAAGCGGCGCGGAAACCCTGTCTTGTCAGGGCAGCAGCCCCGGCCAGGAGGACAGGCCCGGCCAGGAGGACACCCCCGGCCAGGAGGACATCAGCCCCGGCCAGGAGGACAAGTCCGGCCAGGAGGGCAGGCCCGGCCAGGAGGACAGGCCCGGCCAGGAGGGCAGCCCCGGCCAGGAGGGCAGCAGTCATGGTCTGCTGTGCAGCACCTGGGACCGTTTTCGAACAGATAAGGAAATTTTCATGGACATTTTCGGAGTGTTATCCCTGATCGGGGGTCTGGCCCTCTTCCTCTACGGCATGACGACCATGGGTGACGGCCTCGTGCGCCTTTCCGGGGGCCGTCTGGAAAAAATTCTCGAGAAGCTGACCCAGAACAGGTTCATGGCTTTACTGCTCGGCGTATTTGTCACTGCCGTCATCCAGTCCTCTTCAGCTACAACTGTCATGGTGGTCGGTTTCGTAAACTCCGGTATCATGAACTTAAACCAGGCTGTCGGGGTCATTATGGGGGCCAATATCGGTACGACCGTCACGTCCTGGATTTTGTCCCTGACCGGCATCAGCAGCACAAATATTCTGCTGAGCCTCCTGAAGCCCTCGTCCTTCACCCCGATTCTTGCGGCTGTCGGCATTATTCTCCTGATGGGGGGCAAGGACGGCAGTAAGCAGAAGAATGTCGGTACGATTCTCCTTGGATTTGCAGTCCTCATGTTCGGTATGGAGGCCATGTCTTCTTCCGTGGCGCCCCTTAAAGACGACGCGGCTTTCACCGGCATGCTGACCCGCTTTTCGAATCCCTTTCTCGGCCTGATTGTCGGTGCGGTTCTCACAGCTGTCATCCAGTCTTCGTCCGCCTCTGTCGGTATCCTGCAGGCCCTCTGCATTTCCGGCGTCGTAAGCTACGGAACGGCCATCCCCATTATCATGGGCCAGAATATCGGGACATGTGTGACGGCCATGATCTCCTCCGTCGGGGCCAGCAAGAACGCAAAGAGGGCTGCCTTCATCCACCTCTTTTTCAACCTCATCGGAACGACAATCTTCATGATTGTCTTCTATTTGATAAATCACTTCGTTCATTTCGGATTCCTTACGGAGCAGGCAACTGCGGCCGGTGTGGCCGTGGTACACAGTCTCTTCAACATCGGGGCCTGCATCGTCCTCTTCCCCTTCGCGGGCGGCCTTGTGAAGCTGGCCACCATTACGGTCCGGGATTCGAAGAAGGAAGAAAAGCAGAAGGAAGAAAATCCGGCCCTTGCCGCCCTCGACGAGCGCTTCCTTGACCGGCCGGCGTTCGCCATCCAGCTCTGCAAGGAAGCCTGTGACGAAATGGGCAGGATTTCGAAAAAGGCCATGCTGCTTGCCATGCAGACAACGAATGATTATTCGGAAGAAAAGGTGCAGGAGGTCATTGCCCTCGAGGAGCAGGCCGACCACTTCGAGGATGTCCTCGGGACCTACCTTGTCAAGCTTTCGGGCCGCGACCTGACGACGAAGGACAGCCAGCTCCTTTCCATCATGCTCCACTGCCTTTCCGATTTCGAGCGGATTTCCGACCACGCCATCAATATCACGGACGCCGTCACGAGCCTGCACGAGCAGGGCCTGACCATGTCCGACAAGGGCCAGGTCGAGCTGAACAGCCTGGGCGTCGCGGTCCGCGACATCCTGGACCTGACCGTGAACGTCTTCCTTGAAAACGACTTGAAGCACGCCTCCGACGTGGAGCCCCTCGAGGAAGTCATAGATGACCTTGTCATGGAAATGAAGCAGCGGCACATCATGCGCCTCAGAAGCGGCGTCTGCTCCATGGAAGCAGGGCTTCTGCTCGAAGACATCCTGACGAATTACGAGCGCGTCTCCGACCACTGCTCGAATGTGGCTGTGACGGTCATCGAAATCCAGAGCGGGGAAATGGACACCCACGAGTACCTGAATCAGCACGTGAAGACGGGCGACCAGCACTTCAAAGACGAGTATATGAGGCTGAAGAGGATTTATATTCTGCCATAGATGTTTTCCGGCGGGCAGAGCCTTTTCTTCCCGCCTTATGACTAATGTAAGACGCCGGCTCCCTGCCAGACAAAAGTTTGCAGCGGAAGCCGGATTAGGCGGTTTTTAGAAAGCCTGATGCGGGCTGCAGTCAGTCCGGAAATTTTTGCGGGAGGAATAGAAAATGGCTCTGATCTACGTAGTGGAAGATGACGACAGCATCCGGGATATCGAGACGATCGCCCTGAAGAACGGGGGCCACATCGTTGAAGCCTTTCCCGATGCGGCGACGTTCTATGAAAAGACGAAGGAAATCATCCCGGACCTCATTATTCTCGACATCATGCTGCCGGACGAGGACGGGTACAAGATTGTACGGAAACTCAGAAAGAAGAACAAGACGAAAAATATCCCCATCATCATGGTGACAGCCAAGACCACGGAGATGGACATGGTGCGGGGTCTTGACGAGGGGGCTGACGACTACATCAAGAAGCCGTTTTCCGTCATGGAGCTCCTGTCACGGGTCCGGGCCCTCCTGCGGCGCTCGAAGAAGGAGACGCCTGACCAGATTTCCATCGGGAAAATCATGCTGGACCATGACCGCCACGTCGTGACAGCTGACGGGACGCCTGTGGAGCTGACCCTGAAGGAGTACGAGCTCCTGCGTTATCTCATGCTGAATGAAAACGTGGTCCTCTCGAGGGATGCCATCATGCGGGTCGTCTGGAATTCCACCTTCGAGGGGGAGACCCGGACAGTCGACATGCATATCAAGACCCTGCGGCAGAAGCTGGGCCCCTGTGGGAAGCAGATCCGCACAGTCCGCGGCGTCGGCTACAGCATAGGGGCTGAGGCGGTGGAAGACTGAGATGAAGCAGAAAATCAATCTCAGCCTGGCGGTGATTGCCCTGGTGGCGATTCTGGCCACAACCGTCAGTATAGAATATGTGTCATATAAAAACTTCGGCCGCCGGGTGCAGAAGGACCTCAAAGTAGTGACGGAGCTCCTTAAGGAGACAGAGGTCTTTCAGGACGCCTATACCGGGACGGACCGCAGCCGGGCCGGTGCCGATGTCCGCAACCTGAACCATTTCAGTTCCGAGGACCTGCGCATTACCTGGATTGACGATGACGGCTATGTTCTCTTTGACACGGATGCCGAAGCCGATTCCATGCCAAACCATCTGGACCGGCCTGAGATTCAGGATGCTCTGAAGACCGGCGAAGGAGAGTCGGCCAGGGAATCGGATACAATGGGCGTCAATTATTTCTACTATGCCCTTCGCCTCGAAGACGGGACCGTCCTCCGGGTTTCGACGAAGGTTGACAGCATGAGCAGTGTCTTTGCGGCAGTCCTTCCCATGATCGGGGCCATTTCAGCACTGATCCTCATCGGCTGCATCATCCTCGGGCAGATTCTGACAGCCAGCCTCATCAAGCCCATCAACGCTATGGCTGAGCACCTTGACGACAGTATGTACCCGGCCCCCTACCGCGAGCTCGAGCCCTTCGTGCGGAAAATCCGCTCTCAGCACGTCCACATCCTGTCTGCCGCGAAGGCGCGCCAGGACTTCACCGCAAGTGTCTCCCACGAGCTGAAGACTCCTCTCACTGCCATCTCCGGCTACACCGAGCTCATTGAGAATAATATGGTCCAGGGAGCGGACGAGACGAGAGCCCTGCAGCAGATCCGCCATAACGCGGACCGCCTGCTTTCCCTCATCAATGATATTATTCATCTCTCTGAAATGGACCACAACGAAGCCCCGCGGCCGTTCGAGCCGTTCGACCTCTACAGCGTGGCTAAGGACTGTTGCGACCAGCTGCAGGTTAACGCCAAGAAGAAGTCAGTCTGCCTGACATTCAAGGGCTCTGCGGCCGGCATCAGCGGGGACCGGGAGCTTATCCATGAGCTTGTCATCAATCTCGTCCAGAACGCCATTACTTATAACCGTCCGGGCGGCACCGTTGACGTGACGGTGACCATTCGCGAGAGCCATCCGTTACTGATTGTGAAAGACACCGGCATCGGGATCCCCCTCGAGGACCAGGAGCACGTTTTCGAACGCTTCTACCGGGTGGACAAGTCCCGCTCGAGAGAGAACGGGGGCACGGGTCTCGGTCTTGCTATCGTGAAGCACATCTCAGAAATACACTCAGCTGAGGTCACCATGAAGAGCGAATCCGGCGTCGGGACGGAGTTTGTGGTGAAGTTCTGACCCTGACAGGGACACAGGTGTTGTATTGTGTTGTAATGACTTGACAGGTGAAAGAGAGGGGTAATTTATGGCCCAGGCAATAGCCGCTACCGTCAATTCCCAAAAAGAAGCCGAGAAGATGGTCATCCGTCTGCAGGCCAATTCCATCAAAGCTACGGTCTATAGCGCCTTTGCGGATATCTATTCTCTCGGGGGCAAACGGACGACCTATGAAATCCTTGTTGACGATTCCCAACTGGATTTGGCGAAGGCAATATTGGGACAATAAAAAACGGGGCCGCGCGTAAGCGCGGCCCCGAACTTTCGTATACAGATTTTCAGATTTTCAGAAGGACACGATATAATATCCTTCCTTGAGTCCGTGCACATCCAAATAGGACTTGACGGACAGAACCCGCTTCGTCAGGCGGTGGCCTGTGGTCTTGAAGCCTCCTTCAGACTCATTGAAGATGAGGTCATTTCCTTCCTCAATCCCCCTGCGGTCCGTCACATAGTAGCGGATGATACCGGAAGCAATCTGGCTGAAGTGTCCCTTGTCAATCATGACACTGACCTCCTTCATCCCGCCTTCAGCTCCGGTCTTCAGGGTATTCGTGTCCTCTACATACTCTCTTCCGAGTTCATCGGTCTTGTCGCCCTTCATGGCCTGATTGAGGCCCATAATGAGATCCGCTCTGTTCGGCATATCTGATTCTCCTTAAAAAAATATGAACCCTCTCCCTGTTTTTCGCGGTGAATCGTATTATAACGCGAACGGAGGAAAAAACCAAGACGCTTTCCGATCAAATCTGCAGCGCCGGAGCCGGACATCACCGGCATGTTCATAGAATAGAAGCAGGCTGTCACATCCCGATTAAATCCACAGGCTCAAAGCTGACGAAGACATCATAGTCCGCCTTCGGGTTCGGGTAGGAAATCTCGACAGATTTCTTTGACATGCTGTAGTACCAGCCTTCCGGAGCTGCTTCATATTCGGACCGGTTCAGGAAGTGGGGAAGCATGCGGTCCCCGAGCTTCACGAAATAAGGAGCGCCTTCCCTGTGTACCATGTCGAGATGCATGGTTTCAACCGTTGAAGGATAGGCTCCGGTGGAACGGAAGGAAACCGTGACAGTGTTGGCGGGTCCGGAAAGCTCTGCAGCGGAATCCGCATGAACGCTGCCGTCGGAAGCCGCCGCTCCTGCCGCCGCAGCGGAATCCTCACATCCGCAGTTGTCGGCCGTCCTGTCCGTCATCGTGATTTCCGTCCTTCGGAAGCCGTCCTTTTCATAGTCCATGGAATGCCCGTCATCGTCGTAGTATACGAATGAAGAACTCCCGGCCGGAACCAGAACAAGGGAAAGGTCCGTAACTGCCTGGGTGCTTACATTCGTCATGTGATTTCCGGAAAGCGGCACAATGGCGCCTTCCGTGAGAAAGAGGGGAACGGAGTCCAGGGTGACGGGAATGTCATAGGCCCGTCCGCCGGTATACCCCTCCCGGGTATAGAAGTCATAAAAGGTGTGGCCCGCAGGAAAATAGATGCGGCGGGTTTTCACACCGGGCTCAACTACGTTTGCAACGAATAGACCGTCCCCCTCGAGGAAGTCGATGCCCTCGCCGTAAACGGCCGGGTCGTCCGGATAGGCCAGAAATACAGGCTCCATCATCGGCAGGCCCGTCTCGTGGGCCCGGTACATGAGGGAGTAGAGATAGGGGAATAATGTATACCGGAAGGCAATCGCCCTCCGGATGCGTTCCTTTGAGCCCGAGTACATCCAGGGCTCCGTCACCGTGTTGTCCGTGTTCGTCGAATGAATGGAGAAGCGGGGCTGGAAGATGCCGTTCTGCACCCAGCGGACAAAGAGCTCTTCTTCAGGGGCCGGTCCGTAGAATCCGCCGATATCTGCCCCCATATTGGCAACGCCCGAGAGGCCCATGCCAAGAATGGTCGCGATGTTGTACTTCAGGGCTTCCCAGCAGGTCCGGTTGTCGCCGGCCCAGGTCTGGGCGTAGCGCTGGATGCCCGCACAGCCGCTCCGGGTTACAGCGAAGGGGCGCTCGTCAGGGACAGCTTCGTGAACAGCTTCAATGGTCATCCGGTTCATGATGTTTGCCATGACGGACTTCAGAGCCCCTGCCGTCGCTCCGCGGCCCTCGTACGAGACTTTGGCTCCCTGATCCACAAGTCCGTCGTATTCGCAGTTGTCGTTCCAGACGGACACAGTCCCCTGTTCAATCAGGGACTTTTTCAGGCAGTCCTTCCAGACATTTCTTGCGTTTTCGTCCGTGAAGTCCACGTAGTTCCCGAGACCGCCCCACCAGAGGCCGACTGCGGGTTTATCCTCCTTCGCATTCCTGATGAAAAGACCCTTTTCAGCCATCTCATCGTGAAGGGGATGGCTGAGGAGCATGGCCGGCTTGACATTGGGGGAGACTGTGATGCCCCGCTTTTTCATGGCAGAGAAAAATGCTCTCGGGTCCGGGAAGCGGTCATGGTTCCAGGTGAAGGTGCACCGCTTCAGGCCTTCAGAGGTCTCCACATTGCAGTAGCCGCTTGAAAGCTGGAAGCCGTCAATGGGGAAGCCTTCTTTGTCAGCTGTATCTATGAAATGCTCGATGGCCCGATCCGCATTGACAGGCTGCTCGGCATAGTACATGGAGGAGCCCAGATAACCGAGCGCCGCCTTGGGCAGCAGGGCGCTCTTTCCGGTGAGGTCCGTGTAGCGGCGGATGACGTCTTTTACGTCCGGTCCCGCAATGAAAAAAAGGTCGATGTCGCCCCCGTCTGTCCGATAGGTGCTGTGGTGCTTGACGTAATTCGAGTGGGAACGCCCCATGTCGAAGTCGCACTCGTATGTATTATTATAATAATACCCGCTGGCCTTCTTTGTGCGGTCATTCAGGCGGATATAGAAAGGAATGTGCTTATAGAGGGGGTCCGTCTTTTCCGGATCATATCCCATCGTGTCTCCCGGCGCATTCCGGAGAAAATCGCCCCGTTTATCAATGTTCCCGGTCCGCTCTCCGAAGCCGTAATAGTGGTCCTCGGACTCCTGTACCTGCGTGTGCATGCGCCGCCCGTTCTCGTCTGCCCGATATCCCATGTAGGGAATGTCCTCGTGCAGCAGGGTTCCGTCGGAATCATATATTTTCAGCATGAAGGGGTCATGGTACACGGCCACGGTGAGCCTTTCTCCCATGACTAATGTAAGACCCTCGGCAGATACCCCCTGAGGGTATGAGAGAAGCCCGGTGAACTGCGGGGCGAGTCTGTTCACTTCTCCCGCACTATCCACAAGGCGGCAGTCCGCGGCTTCAATCCGTTTTCGCTCATTCCCCAGAAAGCCATCCAGCCGGTCCTCCCAGGCGGTCATGGTCAGGATATAAGAAGCTTCTTCAAAATCCCCGTCGAAACCGGCCCGGATCCTTAATATATCATCCGTCAGAAAAAGAAGGCGGATCTCCACAGCATCCGTGAAGATTCGAATGGTCTTCCCTTCTTTTTCAATTCCCGTAAGCCTTGTCGCAATACGCATATGTCACTCCGCCAGCATCTGCTCCAGTGCCTCTGCCAGCTGGTCCGGGCAGGATGTGTCCTTGAAGCCGCAGCGGATGCCCCGGAGGGACTCGGCAACTTCCTTTGCCGGTCGGCCTATTGCGAGGGCGCTCACCCCCTGGGTGTTGCCCGAGCAGCCTCCAAGGAAGCGGATTTCCTTCACAACGCCCTCATCGTCCAGTTCAATATGAATATTTTGGGAGCAGACCCCCTTGGGGCGAAAGTCCATTTCTTTTGTCATGTCAAAACCTCTTTTCAAAACAATAGCGCTTCGGCTATCATACACCATTTCAGGTGAAAATGAAAAATGACCTGTAACAGGTAAGCATCTTTATGTTACCATAAGGGCAGCGTTTTGAAAGGAGCAGAACTATGGCATTCAATCCCATGGATATGATGAAAATCGGCGAGCGCTTTAAGAAATTTCAGGCGGACCACCCCAAGGTGGTTGCCTTTTTCGCTTCGGCCCGGGGAGACGTACGGGAAGGGACGGTCATTGAAATGTCGATTACGACTCCTGAAGGCGAGAAGAAGACCGCCAATATGCGGGTCAATGCCGATGATGTCGAGACCCTGCAGACGCTGATGAATATGGGGCGGTAAAAGCACTACGGACAAAAGCTGCTGCGGGAAGGAGGGCAGAACGTTCATGGATAATAAAAACGGCTTTCTGCCCATCTGCCGGGCGGATATGGAAAAACGGGGCTGGGACCGATGCGACTTCGTGTATGTCATAGGGGATGCCTATGTCGACCACTCTTCTTTCGGACCGGCCATTATCTCCAGGGTCCTTGAGAGCCGGGGATACAGGGTCGGCATCATCTCCCAGCCGGACTGGACGGATGACGGCAGTATTGCCATTCTCGGAGAGCCGAGGCTCGGTTTCCTTGTAAGTTCCGGCAATATGGACTCCATGGTGAATCACTATACCGTAAACAAGAAGCGCAGGCACAGCGACGCTTATACTCCCGGAGGCCTTGCCGGAAAACGGCCGGACCGGGCAGCCATTGTCTACGGGAACCTGATCCGGAGGACGTATAAGAAAACGCCCATTATCCTGGGGGGCATTGAGGCCTCGCTGAGGAGGCTCGGCCATTACGACTACTGGTCGGACAAGATGCGCCGGTCCGTTCTTCTCGACTCCGGGGCTGACCTCATCTCCTACGGGATGGGGGAGAAGAGTGTCGTGGAAATCGCAGACGCTCTGGCAGCAGGCATCGATGTCAAAGATATCACTTTCATCAGGGGAACCGTTTTTAAAACACAGGATCTGTCTGTCGTGCCGGACCCGGTCATATTGCCTTCCTGGGAGCTGATTTCTTCCAACAAGCGCTTCTACGCCAGGAGCTTTCTCACCCAGGAGCAGAATACGGACGCCATCACCGGGAAGCCCCTGGCAGAGCCCTATCCCGACAAGACATATGTCGTTGTAAACCCGCCGCAGGCGCCGCTTACGACCATGGAGATGGACGACATATACGAGCTTCCCTACATGAATGCGCCCCATCCGTCCTATGAGGCAGCAGGAGGAGTGCCGGCTATTTCCGAGATCAAATTTTCCCTGACTTCCACAAGGGGCTGTTTCGGGGGCTGCTCTTTCTGTGCCCTGACCTTCCACGAGGGCCGGGTCGTGCAGGCGAGAAGCCACGAATCCCTGATCAGGGAAGCTGAAGGAATGACGCAGGATCCGGATTTCAAGGGCTACATCCACGACGTGGGCGGCCCCACAGGAAATTTCCGCTTTCCCTCCTGCGAAAAACAGCTGACAAAGGGCGTCTGTCAAAACCGCCAGTGTCTGTGGCCCGAACCCTGTCCCAATCTCAAGGTCGACCACATGGATTATGTAAAACTCCTCCGGGAACTCAGAAAGATTCCAGGTGTGAAGAAGGTCTTCGTCCGCTCCGGCATCCGCTTTGACTATGTCATGGCCGACGCCTCGGACGACTTTCTGAAGGAGCTCTGCCGGTACCACATCAGCGGCCAGCTCAGGGTGGCGCCGGAGCACGTCTCCGACCAGGTTCTCGCCCTCATGGGGAAGCCGAAAAACGCAGTATACAAGGCCTTTCTTGACCGCTATGCCCGCGTGAATTCCCTGACCGGCAAAGAGCAGTACGCTGTACCCTATCTGATGTCGTCCCACCCGGGCTCTACATTAGCATCCGCTATCGAACTTGCCGAGCACATCCGGGACTTAGGCTACACGCCCGAGCAGGTGCAGGACTTCTACCCGACGCCTTCGACCCTCTCGACAGTAATGTACTATACCGGCCTCGACCCGCGCACGGGAAAGGAAGTCTACGTCCCGAAAAGCCCGCGGGAAAAGGCCATGCAGCGGGCCCTGATCCAGTACAAAAAGCCGGAAAACTATGACCTTGTGAAGGCCGCCCTCCTGAAAGCCCACCGGGAGGACCTGATCGGCTTCGGACCGAAGTG
>JAZASQ010000047.1:0-13367 GCA_036343235.1 Lachnospiraceae bacterium | reverse complement strand
GCTATTTTCCGTTGCTCGTCGCGTGGCGCCGAATCTCGACATCCACATCTCCACCCAGGCCAACAATACGAATTACGGAACATTCAATTTCTGGTATGACCTTGGGGCTAAGCGGGTTGTGACGGCCAGGGAGCTTTCCATTGAGGAGATTGCGGACATCCGGAAGCATATCCCCGATGACCTCGAGATTGAGACCTTCGTTCACGGCTCCATGTGCATTTCCTATTCCGGCCGTTGCCTGCTTTCGAACTACTTCACCGGAAGGGATGCAAATCACGGGGAGTGCACCCACCCTTGCCGGTGGAAGTATTATATTTCCGAGGAGACAAGACCCGGGGAGTTTCTTCCCATAGAGGAGAACGAGCGGGGAACCTATATTTTTAACTCTAAGGACCTCTGTATGATTGATTATCTGCCGGAGCTCATCGATGCCGGGGTGGATTCCCTGAAGGTAGAGGGGCGGATGAAGAACGCACTCTACGTGGCAACGGTGGCCAGGACTTACCGCAAGGCTCTTGACGACTTCTATGAATCGAGAGAGAAGTACGAGGCAAATCGGGCAACCTACCGGAAAACCATTGAAGAGTGTACCTTCCGCCAGTTCACGACCGGTTTCTTCTTCGGCAAGCCCACTCATGAGAGTCAGATTTACGACTCCAACACCTATATCAAAAAGTATACCTACCTGGGAACCGTTCTGGATACAGATAGGGACGGGCTCATTCACATCACTCAGAAGAACAAGTTTTCCGTCGGGGATACGATAGAAATAATGAAACCCGACGGGAAAAATGTTATAGTAGAAGTCACACGGCTTCTCGATGGTGACGGAAACGAAATGGACTCTGCTCCCCATCCCAAGCAGGATATTTTCATCGGACCCGGCGCCGGAGCGGAAGCCGGCGATATTCTCAGAATGAAAGAAGGCACATGAAATGGGAAAGAAATCCGGTAAGTATGTGGCTTATGTAGGTACCTATACGCATGCAAACAGTGTCGGAATCTATGTTTATGATGTGGATCCGGACAAGGGACTTCTGACGGAGCGAAGTGTCTGCCCCATCAACAATCCTTCCTACCTCTGCATTTCACATGACGGCAAGTTCCTCTATTCCATCGCGGACGAAGGCGTGGCCGCTTTCTCCATCGATGCGAATGGGGACCTGACGAAAATCAACCAGCAGTGGATTGGTGGCATGCGGGGCTGCTACGTGGAGGTGGACTCCCAGCGGAGATTTCTCTTCGTCGGAGGCTATCACGACGGCCGGGTCACCATGATGCGGCTGAATCCCGACGGTTCAATCGGGGACATCGCCTGCGGCATCTTCCACCAGGGCATTGCCATTTCAACGAATGAGCACCGGCTGGATCATCCCAAGGTCACATCAGTCAAGCTTTCACCCGATGAAAAGTTCCTGCTGGCAGCCGACCTGGGCCTCAATCAGATTAAGGTCTACCGGATTGACTACAAGGCAGGAAACTTAAAACTCGAGGACATCATCCGCTGCGAGCTCGATGCAGGGCCCCGGTCCATGGGCTTCACCGCTGACGGCCGCTTCCTCTATGTCCTGACCCAGCTCAACAATCAGATGGAAGTCTATTCTTACTCTGTGGAAGGGGACGAGCCCCAGTTCAAGCTGGTCCAGTCTCTGAGTGTCATGGGGGAGGATTTTCCTACGGCCGAGTCCTCCTGCTTCAAGCTCAATAAGGATGAGACCTATATTCTGGTCACCATCGATGCGGCCAATGAAGTCGCCTTCCTGAAGAGAAATACCGAGGACGGAACCCTGGAATACGCCTGGTCGACTCCGGTATCCGGTGACTTTCCCAAGTCTCTGGTCGTACTGCCGGGCAATCAGTACTATGTGACCCTGAACCACGATACGAACGAAGTCCGTTCTTTCAAGATCAATTACGAGAAGGGCTATGCCCTGATGATGAACGGCCCGGTCAAGGTGGACAAGCCCAACGTCATCAAGATTCATCAGCTGGTTTAAGCAGGCGGGGCGTATGAGCGGTTCTCTGTTCGGAAAAAATCTGTGCGTGATGACCTGGGGCGAGTCCCACGGCTACGGGATCGGAGCCGTGCTTGACGGGGTTCCGGCCGGCCTTCCTCTTTCCGAAGAGGATATCCAGCCCTATCTGGACCGGAGAAAGCCCGGTCAGTCCGCTTATACGACGAAGCGGGCCGAGAGCGACACCGTCATTCTGATGTCCGGGGTCTTTGAAGGCGTGACTGAGGGAACTCCGATTTCCATGATGGTCAAAAACAATGACCAGCATTCGAAGGATTACGGGAATCTGAAGGACGTCTACCGGCCCGGGCATGCGGATTACGGTTTTGATGCCAAGTTCGGTATCCGGGACTACAGGGGCGGAGGCCGATCTTCCGGAAGGGAGACTGCCGGCCGGGTTATGGCCGGTGCCATAGCTGCAAAGATTCTTTCCGAACTCGGAATTTCCGTACGCGCATATACGAAGGCTATCGGGCCGGTGAAAGCCACAAAAACCGACTTTTCCGTCGTAAGTGAAAATCCCCTCTATATGCCGGATGAAGAAGCAGCAGAGAAGGCGGAAGCATACTTAAAAGAGCTGCAGGCAAAAGGGGATTCTGCAGGCGGAATTATCGAGTGTGTTGTCACAGGTCTTCCGGCCGGTATCGGGGAACCCGTCTTTGAAAAACTGGATGCAAATCTTGCAAAGGCCATCCTTTCCATCGGGGCCGTTAAGGGTTTTGAAATCGGGGAGGGCTTTGTGGCGGCAGGTCTCACCGGGTCCGAAAACAACGACTCATTTATGGCAGAGCCCGTACCTGAAAACGAACGAGATTCTGCGGGTGGAAATATTATTCATAAAAAAACAAACCACTCCGGCGGTACGCTCGGCGGCATGTCCGATGGCTCCCCTCTTGTCTTTCGGGCTGCCGTGAAGCCGACGCCTTCCATTTCATCTGTCCAGGAGACAGTGACTCGGGGAGGGGAGAATACGGAAATTGTTATCAAGGGCCGGCATGACCCGGTCATCGTTCCCCGGGCCGTTGTCGTTGTCGAATGTATGGCGGCGCTGACGGTAGCAGATCTTCTTCTTGACGGGCAGGGTTCGAGGCTTTCCGACGTGAAGGCTTATATGGAAACAGTACGGAAAAGACAGAGCCGCTGAGGCAAAGGACGGAATTTAATACACGTATTGCGTGCAATTTCACTTCAGATAGTATTTGACAGAGAAAATATAGACAGAACAGGTTATGAGCAAAAACTACCGACTGATTACAACAGACGGAAGGGCAAAAAGGGGCGCTCTGGAGACGGTTCACGGGACCGTTCAGACGCCCTGTTTCATGAATGTGGCCACGGTAGGCGCTATAAAAGGCGCCGTTTCGACTGATGACCTTCACTGCATCGATACTCAGGTCGTCCTTTCGAATACCTACCACCTGCATGTACGGACCGGGGACGAGCTGATCAAGCGCTATGGCGGCCTTCACAAATTCATGAATTGGGACGGGCCGATCCTTACTGACAGTGGCGGTTTCCAGGTCTTTTCTCTTGCTACCCTCAGGCACATCAAGGAGGAGGGCGTGACCTTCCGCTCCCACATTGACGGGCACAAGATTTTCATGGGACCCGAGGAGTCCATGCAGATTCAATCGAATCTGGGCTCCACAATTGCAATGGCCTTTGATGAGTGCCCTTCCTCCAGGGCGGACCGGGATTATGTGGAGAAGTCCGTGGCCCGGACGGAGCGGTGGCTTGTCCGCTGCAAGACAAAGATGGCTGAGCTCAATTCACTTCCGGATACCGTCAATCCGCACCAGATGCTCTTTGGCATCAATCAGGGCGCGGTCTTTGAGGATATCCGGATAAAAAATGCCGATGCAATTTCCAAACTGGACCTCGATGGCTATGCAGTCGGCGGGCTGGCGGTCGGAGAGACCCATGAGGAGATGTACCATATTCTGGATGAAACGGTTCCCCACCTCCCCCAGGAAAAACCTACGTACCTCATGGGCGTCGGAACACCGGAAAATATCTTAGAGGGCGTGCGCCGGGGAATTGATTTCTTCGACTGCGTCTATCCTTCCAGAAACGGCCGTCACGGACACGCCTACACCCACCACGGGAAGATGAATCTTTTAAATGCCCGTTACGAGCTGGACCACCGGCCTATAGAAGAGGGCTGTAATTGTCCGGCCTGCCGGTCCTACTCGAGGGCCTATATCCACCACCTTCTGAAGGCGAAGGAAATGCTGGGCATGCGGCTTCTGGTCCTGCACAATCTCAATTTTTATAACCACATGATGACGGAGATCCGCAGTGCCATAGAGGCCCACGACTACGATGCTTTTGCAGACGAGTTCATAGCGAAGATGAAGGCCGGAGAGGATATTTGAAGGACTGCGGCTTTTAAAAACTTTATGGAAAATTTATTGTAATGAAGGGTCTGTTTCGCTACAATAGGGAAAGTTTGGTCCGTAAAAATACGGGAAGGCTTATTTCCCTTTTACGAAATTGACAGGCTTTACATTAGTATAGGAGGTTTTCACTCATGTCACTTCTTCTCACATCGGCTGCGTCCGGTTCCACGGCCGGCTCCAGCCTCATGCTCATTGTCTGGATTGTCATCATCTTCGCATTCATGTACTTCTTCATGATCCGGCCTCAGCGGAAGGAAGAGAAAAAGAAAAACGAGATGAAGGATTCCCTGGCTGTCGGCGATACCGTCCTGACGACCTCCGGCTTCTACGGGACCGTCATCGATATCCGAAAGGACCAGAATACCATCATCGTCGAGTTCGGCAACAACAAGAACTGCCGTATTCCTATGCAGATGGATGCCATAGCCGCTTCCGAGAAGCCCGGTGACGCCGCAAAGGCTGCCGAGGAAGCCAAGGCGGCTGAAGCCGAGAACAAGAAGAAGCAGGAAGAGAAGGAAGCGAAGAAGGCCGAAAGGAAGGCTGGAAAAGTCAAAGAGTGAAAACTGAATGGTTCTTCAGGTGCCGCTGAAGTAATAGTAGGCGGAGAATAGGGAAGCGGGTGTAAAATCCCGCGCGAACTCGTCACCGTGATCAGCTTATGGTAGGAAGGATTTACCACTGGCATTTTGCCGGGAAGGTTTTTCTACTGCTGTCAGCCGGGAGACCTGCCTGAGGAATCGGGATCAGATGCTGCGAGAAACCGGCATTGGTATCACATCAATCGTCAGTATAAGCTGACGGTTCCTTTGTGGAACAATGCCTTTTGCCTTTATGGCGGGAGGTATTTTTTTATGCGGGAAAAAGTACTATCATTGGTAATGACACTGGTGGTGTCCGGTGCCCTGCTGGCCGCATGCGGAAACAAATCCGCTTCCGACCAGGAGGCAGCCGACAAAGTGGCGGCTTTAATTGATGCTATCTATGTACAGGATGCTACGGACGACACCATGAAACAATGCGAAGAAGCGAAGGCTGCCTGGGATGCCCTGACGGATACCCAGAAGGCTCTTGTTTCCGGTGAGAATGCAGACCCCGATTATTTCGGGAGGGATACAGGAGATGCCTCTTTGGATGACCCTTTGAATCAGGACGGAATCGGGGAAAACGAACTGCTTGTCGTTTCCTTCGGCACTTCTTTCAATGACAGCCGGGCCAAGGATATCGGCGGCGTGGAAAAGGCCCTGGCCGCAGCCTTTCCGGACTATTCCGTACGGCGGGCATTTACGGCCCAGATCATAATAAACCATGTCTATGCCCGGGACGGGGAGAAGATTGACAATATGGATGAGGCTCTTGAGCGGGCGAAGGACAACGGGGTGAAGAATCTTTTCGTTCAGCCGACCCACCTCATGCACGGAGCCGAATATGATGAGCTTTGTGAGGTCGTGGAGGCCCACAAGGGGGATTTTGAATCCGTGACAGTTTCCGAACCCCTGCTCGGCGAAGTCGGGGAAGACCGGACCGTGACAAACGATGACAAGAAGGCCGTAGCGGAAGCCATTACAGAGCAGGCCGTGAAAGAGGCCGGCTTTGAGAGCCTTGATGCGGCAAAGGCTGCCGGGACCGCCTTCGTCTTCATGGGGCACGGCACAAGCCATACAGCCAACATCACTTATGACCAGATGCAGGAGACCATGAGCGGGCTTGGCTACGAAAACGTATATATCGGTACGGTGGAAGGCAAGCCTGAAGATACGGAATGTCAAGCTGTCATTGCAAAAATTAAAGAGGCGGGGTACAGGAAAGTCGTTCTCCGACCCCTGATGGTCGTTGCCGGGGACCATGCGAACAACGATATGGCCGGCAATGACGACGACTCCTGGAAGAGTCAGTTTGAGGCGGCTGGAGCCTTCGATGACGTGACCTGTCAGATCGGCGGTCTCGGTGAAATCCCTGCCGTTCAGGATATCTATGTGGCCCATGCAAAGGCGGCCATCGGCCAGTAAGGAGGAATTTTGTAATGAAAAAGCGGATACTTGCCGGACTTGTTGTCATGATGCTCGCCTTTTCGCTGGCGGCCTGCGGAAGTACGTCCTCTACGGATTCGAAGGACAATACGGAGGAAGCCGGAAAGAGCGAAAATGCTCTGGCCGACGGAAGCTATATTGTCGACTTCACAACGGATTCTTCCATGTTCAAGGTCAATGAGGCAAACGAGGGCAAGGCTCTGCTGACCGTGAAAGACGGGACGATGTCTGTTCATATCAGTCTTCCTTCGGAGAAAATAGTGAATCTCTTTGTCGGGACGGCGGAAGACGCCCAGAAAGACGGGGCCGAATTGCTGCAGCCCACAAAGAATACTGTCTACTATGAAGACGGGACTTCCGAAGAGGTCAACGGCTTTGACGTGCCGGTGGAGAAGGTCGGGGAGGAATTCGACCTGGCCCTGATCGGGACCAAGGGCAAGTGGTATGACCACAAGGTCAAGGTCGAAAACCCCGTAGAGGGGGATTCCGTCCCCGGAATGAGCGCGGCATCGAGCAGTACAGAGGACAAGGGGGGCGAGGCCGACCATACAAATACCGAGGCCCTCGCGGACGGTGACTATACGATTGAGGCGGAGCTGACCGGCGGCTCGGGCAGGGCTTCCATCACTTCTCCCCTGAAACTCCATGTCAAGGGAGGAAAGATTACGGCGGACGTCGAATTTTCGTCAGACAAATATGATTATGCCATCGTGGATGGGACGAAGTATGAGCCCGATCTTTCTTCGGGCAAGTCCATGTTTACGCTCCCGGTGGAGGCCATTGACAAGGGTCTTTCCGTCACGGCCGATACGACGGCCATGAGCGAGCCCCACGAGATTGACTACGTGATCGAGTTTGACGACTCGACACTCGAAAAGGCCGAGTAAGTTTTTTGAAATTAATAAGGGATATAGAAAAGAGACAGTATGGAAGCAAGCTCTAAGTACTTCTGCAACAGTGAGTGCAGGTATTTTCCCTGCCACAGCGGGGCAGAAGGAGAGAGCGGCTTCAACTGTCTCTTTTGCTACTGTCCTCTGTATCCTTATGACGACTGCCCGGGGACGTTTGAGATGATCACCGGAAAGTCGGGAAAGAAAGTTAAGAATTGTACGGACTGTCTCTGGCCCCATGTGCCGGAGCACTACAGTGACCTGATTTCCTTTCTGGTGAAGAAGAATAATGAAGCATAGCGTGCATCTGAAAATATTTTGTCTCTTTTTTCTTATTCTGCCGCTTTTTATCTCTTCCTGTGGAAAAGCCGAAACGGCAGAACTTTCCGTTCCTTCGCTGAAACTCATATCGACAGAGACTCCGGAATATGCCACCGGTTTCTCCATCGAAAAGTATGAAGGCGGGTATGCGGAAATCGATGTGACGGACGGACGGGAATACTTCATTGTGCCGGAGGAGGCAGCTGTACCGGAGGGACTTTCCGTGGAGAAAATCATCATTCGGCAGCCACTCTCGAAAATCTATGTGGCGTCATCTTCCTCCATGAGCCGTTTTGTGGATACGGGCAGCCTGGAGAAGGTGGCCTACTCCGGCATCCGGCAGGAGGAGTGGAAGATTCCGGAGGCAGCAGAGGCCATGGAGGCCGGAAGTCTTGTCTATACGGGGAAGTATTCGGCCCCTGACTATGAGACCCTGTTGACGGGGGGCTGTGACCTGGCCGTTGAAAACCTCATGATCCTTCATAAGCCCGAGGTCATAGAGAAGCTAGAAGCCCTTGATATACCGGTTTTCATAGACCGGGCTTCCGGAGAGAATGAACCCATGGGCCGGACAGAGTGGATCAAGGCCTACGGGGTCCTGTTGGGGAAGGAAAAAGAGGCAAAAGAAGCCTTTGAGGAACAAAAAGCCCTCTATGTCCGGGCGGCGGAGGAAAGCCCTACGGACAGGACTCTGGCCTGCTTTTATATCAATAGTCAGGGTCTTGTCGTCTGTCCGCGTCCGGATTCCGCCATGGCGAAGATGATTGCCGCAGCCGGGGCTTCCTATGTTTATCCGGATATCAAGACAGATGAAAACCGCCTGTCCACGATGAAGGTCGACATGGAAAGCTACATGGCCTCAGCGTCTCAGGCTGACATCATCGTCTATGACGGGGCCATCGACACAGTGAATTCCCTGTCCGATATCGTAGAGAAAAATGCCCAGCTTCAGGATTTTAAGGCGGTTCAGGAAAATAATGTCTTCATTTCCGGCTCCGATGCCTATCAGAATTCCGACAAGGCCGGGACTACGGTCCATGACCTCTATCTCACGATTCACGGGAAAGAGGGGGCCGAGTATATAAGGAAAGCGGAGTGAGGGAACACCGAAAGGAAGGCGTTTTGCAGAGTATGAGAGAGAACAGCGGAAGAAACGGAACCGTCTATATCGTTCTCATTGTACTGCTTGCAATCGTATTCTGCCTGTCTCTTTCTATGGGCTCTGCTCAAATACCGGTTTCCGATGTCTTCGGCATTCTGTTCGGCCGGGGAGGAGAGGGGCAGTATGTGAAGATCATCCGGGAAATCCGCCTGCCCCGGGCGACCCTGGCTCTTTTCTCCGGCGGCGCCCTGGCCATTGCCGGCTACCTGCTGCAGACTTTTTTCCGGAACCCGATTGCAGGCCCATTCGTTCTCGGCATTTCCTCCGGAGCCCGCTTTGCCGCCTGCATCCTCATGGTCGTGATCGCAGGGCAGGGCATGAATGTGACAAATGCCCAGATGGTGGGCTTTTCCTTTGCAGGGGCCATGCTGGCAACCGGGATTATTATATTATTATCCTTTCAGATCAAAAGCATGGGCATTCTTCTGGTGGCGGGCTTCATGGTGTCTTACATCATGAGCGCGTGCACGGACTTTTTGATTTCTTTTGCTGACGACGCCTCCATCGTGAATCTGCATGGCTGGACTTTAGGGTCATTTTCCGGGACGGCTCCCGCGGATGCCATAGAGGCGGCCGTCATGATTGCTATAGTCTCTGTCACTATCTTTTCCCTTTCGAAGCCCATAGGGGCCTACCAGAGCGGGGAGCGCTTCGCGGAGACCGTCGGCGTGCATGTGCGCCTGCTGCAGCTTGCGATTATTATACTTTCCAGCCTTCTTTCCGGTGTCGTTACGGCCTTTGCGGGGCCGGTTTCCTTTGTGGGCGTGGCGGTCCCCTTCATAGTGCGGACCATCATGAAAGACCGGAGGCCCCTTGTCATGATTCCGGCTCTTTTCCTGACGGGGGCTGTATTTACGCTGGTTTCCGACCTTCTGGCCCGCATGCTTCTTTCCCCGATGGAACTTTCTCTTTCGACAGTGACGTCCGTCCTCGGAGCCCCGCTTGTCCTCATTATGATGGTCGGGAGAAAGAGGGAAAGGGAGATGTAAAATGGCCGGTCACCCGGCAATCCGGCCGGGAACTGCAGTCTGTGAATTTATGGATGGAAAATGACGGGTGAACCTTTTCTGAAAATTGATGCCCTGCGCGCAGGCTATGAGAAGAAGCCGGTTCTTTCGGGAGTGAGCTTTTCCGCGGACCGGGGAGAGGCCGTCGCCGTCATCGGGCCGAACGGGGCGGGAAAGTCCACCCTCCTTCTGACCCTGGCCGGGCTCTTAAAGCCCATGGGAGGGGCCGCCTTTCTTTCAGGGCAGGATATGGCGGATTTTTCTGCCGGTCAGAGGGCCCGGAATGTGGCCGCCATGTTTACGGACCGGCGGCAGCGGGAACCGAAGACCGTGCGGGAGCTCGTGTCCGAGGGCCGCTATCCTTATACGAGCCGGCTCGGATCTCTTTCGGAGAAAGACAGGGCGGCGGTAGATGAGGCCATGGAGATGACGGACCTTGCGTCCCTGGCCGGAAGGGATATCGGCGAACTTTCCGACGGGCAGAGGCAGCGGGCCTATATCGCCAGGGCTCTGGCCCAGGAGCCGGAACTTTTGATACTCGACGAACCGACGGGCTTCCTTGATGTCCGCTATCAGATTGAAATCATCGGTGTCCTGAGAAAGCTCTGCGAGAATAATGTAAAGCCCGTCACAATCCTTATGACTCTCCATGACCTGGCCCTGCTTCCGAAGGCGGCGGACCGGGTCCTGATGCTGAAGGAGGGTCGTCAGGCCGGATACGGGACAGCTTCCGAAATGCTGACAGCGGAGAAGATTTCCGCCCTCTTTGAAATCAGCCGGGAAGAGGCGGCTGTCTACCTGCCGGGGGGATTTTACAATTCATTAAATGCTTCTAACGGAAATTTACAAAGCTCTGAACTGACAGTCCGCAAGGGAAGAAAGCACCTGCGGTACGGCTTTACGACAGGAACGGCGGCGGCCCTGGCGGCCAAAGGGGCGGCAGGCCTTCTGCTTGGCCTTTCCGGCAGCGGGATGGAAGCCCTTTCCCTGCAGACACCGAAGGGGATTATGGTAAGTGTGCGGCCGGATCGCATTGAAATGACGGAGGAGGGCACGGCCTTCTGCGCGGTCCGAAAAGATGCGGGAGACGATCCGGATGCCACGGACGGGCTGCTGATTTCAGCAGAAGTGCAAAAAGTAGATAGTTCCGCTGCTTCTGACGGAGACAGTGCGGAAATGCGGGTGCTTATAGAAGGCGGATCCGGCATCGGCCGGGTGACAAAGCAGGGTCTGGACCAGCCGGTCGGAAATGCGGCCATAAATTCCGTCCCCCGGCGGATGATCACGGCAGCCTGCGAAGAGGTCATGGAAAAAGCCGGGTATGAAGGCGGGCTTTCTGTTACAATATCCGCGGAGGGCGGAGAAGCTGTCGCGGAAAAGACCATGAACCCTGTCCTCGGGATTGAAGGCGGAATCTCCATCATCGGAACGAGCGGGATTGTGGAACCCATGTCGGAAAAGGCCCTCATTGATACGATTGCCGTTTCTCTCCGCCAGGCAGCAGCGGAAGGCAATAAGAAAGTCATTCTGACCCCCGGAAACTACGGGGAAGAATATATTGAAAAGACGGGTATGGCCTCCCTCGGAATACCGGTCGTTCAGGTGTCGAACTTCATAGGAGACGCCCTGGACCTCTGTGCGGAAGAGGGATTTACGGATGTCCTTCTTGTCGGGCATGCCGGAAAACTTGTGAAGCTGGCCGGGGGGCTTATGAATACCCATTCCATGTACGGGGACTGCCGGATGGAAATTCTCTCGGTCTACGCGGTCCTTTGCGGGGCCTCTGCGGAAACGGTTGAGAAGCTCATGAACTGTGCCACGACGGACGCGGCTGCGGATATTCTGATAAGTGCCGGGATATATGAAGAGACGGCAAAAAGGGTGACAGAGGCTGTCGATGCCCGTCTTCAGAGGAAGGCAGCAGGGGATTTCCGGATTGGGACGATTATTTTTTCAAAAGTACATGGGTTGTTCGGGATTACGGATGGGGCAGAAATCTTCCTTGAGGAGTGTGGATTTAAGGGAACTTTGAACTTTGTCCCCCGCTGAGGAATTGGTTGTGGGTAAAAGAAAGACTTTCTGGAACTTTGTCCCCCGTCGAGGAAATAAATGTGGGTGAAGTAGGGATTTTCTGGAACTTTGTCCCCCGTCGAGGAAATAAATGTGGGTGAAGTAGGGATTTTCTGGAACTTTGTCCCCCGTTAAGGGACTAAGTGTGGGTAGAGAAAGGTCTTTCTGGAACTTTGTCCCCCGCTGAGCAATGCGTGCGGGTAGAGAAGGAATTTTTGATGGTATATTTCGTCGGGGCGGGGCCGGGGGATCCGGACCTTATTACGGTAAAGGGGCAGCGGCTCATAGAGCAGGCCGATACCATTATATATGCCGGGAGTCTCGTAAATCCGGACCTCCTGCAGGGCGCCCGCTTTAATGCAAAAATCTATGACAGCTCAAAGATGACTCTGCCGGAAATCATCTCCGCCATGAAGAAGACGGAGCCTGGCATCACGGTCCGCCTGCACACGGGAGATCCTTCCATCTACGGGGCCATAAGGGAGCAGATGGAGGAACTCGACAAAGCCGGGATTTCCTACCGGGTCATTCCGGGCGTTTCAAGCTTCTCGGCTGCGGCAGCCGCATTGAATGCAGAGTATACGGTGCCGGACGGGAATCAGACCCTGATCATCACGAGGGAGGCCGGCCGTACGCCGGTCCCTGAGGAGCAGGCCCTGTCTTCTCTGGCCGGCCACAGGGCGGCCATGGCCCTCTTTCTTTCGGCCGGTTTGACGGAAGAAGTGCAGAAGCATCTCATAGAAGGCGGTTTGGCGGAAGATACACCGGCGGCTGTTGTCTACCGGGCTTCCTGGCCCGATGAAAAGACCGTCCTCTGTACGGTCGGGACGCTTGCGAAAGCGGCTGAAGAAAACGGGATCGGAAAGCAGGCCCTGCTCCTGGTCGGGGACTTTCTCGATACGAAAGGGAAGCGGTCGAAGCTCTATGCCCCTTCCTTTTCCACGGATGTGCGGGAGGGGAGCAGGGAAGGCTTTGCCATTGCCTGCTTCACGGACCGGGGGGAGGCGCTCGCAAAAAGGCTCGCGCCCCGGCTCGCCGAACTGCTTCCGGTCCGGTCGAAGGAGGCATTTGAGAAGAAGGCCGCGGCATTGGATTCGGGATCGGAAAGCCCGGATGAGGAGCTCTCCGACCTTGTCACGGTCACCCGGATCGGGCAGAATGAGGGGAAGGAGCCTCTCGCTGCCTGGGCGAGGGACAGCTGGTATACGAGGAGGGCCCTCATTTTCATCGGGGCGGCCGGGATCGCCGTGCGGGCCATTGCACCTTTCATCAAAAAGAAAACCATCGATCCTGCCGTCATCGTGCTGGATGAGGAGGGGAACTACATTATTCCTGTCCTTTCAGGTCACATAGGCGGGGCGGTGCAGCTTTCGAAGTCCATTGCCGGTCTGACGGGAGGAAATGCCGTCATTACGACGGCCAGCGACCGGCGGGGGGCCTTTGCCGTGGATACCTGGGCCCACAACAGGGGACTTG
>JAZASQ010000046.1:0-13471 GCA_036343235.1 Lachnospiraceae bacterium | reverse complement strand
TGGAGACCGCCGACTGCCCGGACGGGGTCCGGTCTCTCCACCAGCTCTCCATATCCGCAGATGCCGCCTTTTCTCCGGAAATGGTGACGATCGGAGACCGGGAGATCATGGCCCTGAAAGGTACCATGAAGACCCTGCCCGAAGCTCCGGAAGGCGAACTCTATTACAGGGTGAAGGCAGCGGAAGGAAAGAGTGTTCCCGTCCGCCTCATTCCCTACTTCGCCTGGGACAATAGGAGCGAGGCCGCAGACGCCTCGGAGGGGGACGATGATGAAATGCTGGTCTGGTTCCCCCTGGCTTACTGAAAAGCTGGCGGTCTGAATTATTCATAGAAAGAGAAAACCATGAAGATTACCGGTTTGAAGACGAACTATCAGGAAAACCCGCTGGGCATTGCCCTCGAAAACATTGCCCTGACCTGGGCGTACGAAGACGCGAAAGGAAGTTTCCTGAAATCCGTCCGGGTGCAGATTTCGGACACTGCGGATTTTTCCACTGTCTGCTATGACAGTGACGGGGCGCCGGAGGACATCCGGGCCGATATATCCCTCTGCACGCCGGACGTAAGCCTGGTGCCCTGGAAACCGTATTTTTGGCGGGTCCTGGCCGAAGACGACGCAGGGGATGCAGCGGAAAGCCCTGTCGCCTCTTTTGAGGGCGGCCACCCGGAAGGGGAGTGGAAGGGACAGTGGATTGCTCCTTCTTTCACATCGGAACTCCACCCGGTCATGCGAAAGTCATTTACCCTTTCTGCAGAAGAGCTTGAGCCCCCTATTTTAGGCCGCCTCTATATCTGCGGTCTGGGGCTTTACGAAGCGTATCTGAACGGGCAGAAGGTCGGGGAGGAGTTCCTGACTCCCTATTTCACGGACTACCGCTATTGGACAGAGTATCAGACATTTGATGTCGGGGGCCTCTTAAAAGAAGGGGAGAACACGCTGGACGTCTGGCTGGGAAACGGCTGGTACAAGGGCCGCTTCGGCTACCTCGCCAACGGGCAGCTCAGGGAATACTACGGAAACGAATTCAAGCTTCTGGCAGATCTCATCCTGAAAGGTGCAGAGGGAGAGCAGGTAATCGGGACGGACGAAAGCTGGACCTGCCTCAAGTCCCCGGTCGTCATCTCCGGCATCTATGACGGGGAAGTGTACGACGCCGGAAAGGAAGCGGCTCTTACCTCTCCTGGGAAGCGGGACGTAAGTCCGGTCCGCCTTACGGAGGCGCCCGAAACAACTCTGACAGCCATGACCGGCCCCGGAGTCCTTGCCCATGAAAAGCTGCCGGTGAAAGAGCTCATTCACACCCCGGCCGGGGAACAGGTCCTGGACTTCGGCCAGGAAGTGACGGGCTGGGTGACGTTTTCAGCAGACTCGCCGGAAGACACCCGCATTACCCTGGAATACGGGGAAGTGCTGCAGGACGGCTGCTTTTACAGGGATAATCTCAGGACGGCCGACGCGCGGTTCACTTATATTTCGGCAGGGGATGGGAAAAAGACCATCCGGCCCCACTTCACCTACTACGGATTCCGATACGTAAAGGTCAGCGGGATGACCCTTACGGATGCAGACATCAAGGACTTCACGGCAGTCTGCCTCTATTCCGACATTGCTGAAACGGGGCGTCTGACTACCGGGAATGCAAAGGTCAACCGTCTGATCGCAAACACCCTGTGGAGCGAAAAGGACAATTTCCTCGACATCCCCACGGACTGTCCCCAGAGGGATGAACGGGAGGGCTGGACCGGAGACGCCCAGATCTTTACAAACACGGCTTCCTACCATATGCAGACGCCGGCCTTCTTCCGCAAGTACTTAAAAGACATGGCTTTCGAACAGGGAGAAAAGGAGGGGGCAGTCCCCTACGTCGTTCCCGATGTCCTGACCGTCGGGCGCGAAAAGATGGCCGAGCCTCCCTTCGATATCAGTGAAGACCTGTGGGGAGAGGCCGGAGCCGCCGTCTGGGGCGACGCCGCAACGATTATCCCGATGACCATGTACAGGCACTACGGAAACAGGAAGTGGCTGGCTGAGGCCTACACGAATATGAAGCAGTGGGTGGACTTCATTATTCATACGGATGAAAGATACTGCGGAGGACAGCGCCTGTGGACGTGCGGTTTCCACTTCGGGGACTGGCTCAGCCTCGACGTCGAAGGGGACACGGCCGGCATGGCAAACCGCGATGGCGGCACGGACAAGCATTTCGTCGCCTCCGTCTACTACATGTATTCGGCCGCTCTGACAGCAGAAGCCGCAAAAATGCTGGGCAAAAAAGAGGATGCTGCTTATTATGGGCGGATTTCATCGGAAGTCCGGGAAGCGGTCCGGAAGGCCTACTTCACTCCGGACGGGCTCCTTACGAGCGACACCCAGACAGCCTACGTCATTGCCCTGCATTTCGGGCTTTTCAACGGGGAAGAGGAGAAAAAGAAAGGGGCCGCCCATCTGGCGGAGCTTGTCCACAGGTGGAAGGACCACCTGGCCACGGGCTTTGTGGGAACGGCCTTCATATGCAGCGCATTAACGGCTGCGGGATACGCGAAGGAAGCCTTCACCCTGCTTTTGAACGAGGACTATCCCAGCTGGCTCTATGAAGTAAACCTAGGCGCCACAACCATCTGGGAGCGGTGGAACTCCCTCCTGCCTGACGGGCATATTTCAGGCACCGGCATGAATTCCCTGAACCACTATGCCTACGGCAGCGTGGCCGGCTTCCTCTATGAGGATGTCTGCGGCCTGAAGGTGGAGGATGCGGCTCCCGGAGGTAGCCGGCTTGTGCTTGCCCCCCACACGGATGAGCGGCTGGGAAAAGCGGAAGCTTCCGCCAAGCTGCCTGCAGGAGAGTATTCTTCCGGATGGGAGCTCAAAGAGGGCGGAAGCGTGGTCTATCGATTCACGATTCCCTTCAACGGTCGTGCGGCTTTTCGCCCGGACAGATCTTTGAAAGATATCACGGTGAACGGCGTTTCCTGCACGGAAGAAGAGCTGCGGTCACAGGAATTTAAAAAGGGCAGCTATGAGGTAAAGGCAGTGTTTGCCTGAACATTCGGCCGGTAAAGGCCGTTTCCCGAGTCCATATGCAAAAAAGACAGCCGGCAGGGTAGGTTCCTGCCGGCTGTTTCATATTGGCGTAAAACGAAAACTATATGGAATTTCGGACGACGAGGTTCGTGGAGACCATGATATTGACGGGGTAGTATGTCTTTTCTCCGCTTGTCGCAATCAGGCGCTGGGCGGCCACAAGGCCCATATATTTTTTGGGGACATGAACTGTGGTAAGTGGCGGCTCTGTATATTCGCACATGGGAATATCGTCGAAGCCGACGATCGCGATGTCCTCCGGAATCCGATATCCGTGATTCCTAAGGGCCCGGATGGCGCCGATGGCGATGAGGTCATTGTCCGCGAAGTAGCAGGTGGCCAGCTTTTCTCCTCGACAGATGAGCTCGTCCATGTCGGAGGCCGCTCCGTCAATGGAAGGGGAGAGGCTGTGGACGATGAGGTCGGAGGCCGGCATATTGTTGTGGGCCAGGGCCCTGAGAAATCCGGTCTTCCGCTCACTGAAATTCGTAATCGGAACGGACGACTGCAGGTACCCGGGCCGGATCTTCTTCCTGTGGATGAGATAGTTCACAGCCGAAAAAGCCCCGTCTTCATTGGCAATCTGTACGGAATCTACCTTGGAGCTTATGAAGTGATTGTCCAGCAGAATAATATGGAGATCTGAGAAAGCCAGCGTGGCGAAGTCGTCCTGCTCCATTTCCGTTCCCATCAGGATGACTCCGGAAGCACCGTCCTTACTGATTTTTCTGAGGCTCTGTTCAAGCTTGGTTCTATTGTATATGTTCAGCGTCCGGACAGGATAGCCCCCTTCCGCACAGCCGCTTTCAACACCACGTGTCAGTTCCGTGAAAAAGGAGGAATCTGTCAGGACAGCCCCCTTTTTCCTGTAATATATGAGGTAAATCGGGGTGATGGCACTGCAAACCGGTCGGCCGGTAAGGTCCATGCCGGCAGCAAGAGCTGCCTCTTTGACTCGATTTCTGGTACGGGTGCTGACGCCAGGCTTATTGTTCAACGCCAGGGAGATGGCCGCTTCCGAAATCCCCAGTTCTTTTGCCAGATCTTTTGCTTTCAAATGAGGGTGCTCCTATACCTGATGGATAAAAACAATAGGGTTTTATCATTCTCATTCATGCTTCCTGCGTTCCTTCAGTTCATTATGAATCTGCGGAAGTTGTTTGTCCAGTAATCGAAGAGCTTTGGGACTTTTGCGCAGATCTTGATGATTGATGATGATTAAACCATGTCCTGCCGCCGGCGGAAGTTCAGCGGGGTGCAGCCGAAGACCTTTTTAAAGGCTGTACAAAAGGCCGAGTGGGAAGGGAAAGCGAGTGTTGCCGCAATTTCAGCCACAGGTTTTTCTGTGTACTTGAGCTCATAGGCGGCCTGGTAGAGGCGGTGCAGGCGGATGTAAACGGACGGCCGCATGCCGGTCTCCGCCGCGAAGACATCTGAGATGTAGTTTTTTGCACGCCCCGTAGCTTTCTCGAGATCGGCCATGGAGATCTTTTCGTGCAGGTGACTGTCGACGTAGGCCCGGACGGTCCTCGTGACAGGGCCGGCGTTCCCGAGGCCCCATTCCCGCACGGCGGACGCAAAGTCAACGGAGGCCGACTGCATGAGACCGATGATCTGGCGGCTGTCGTCGCAGGCATCGGCTTTGCGGATGTAGGAGTCGGACATGGTGTATGCGATGTTTTCCGGCAGCCCACCGTCGATGGCGGCCCGGGTGTAGAGAGTGATGCCGCTGATTGCGATGTAGAGGGCCTCCTTCACGCTGCTGTCGGAAAGGTCCCCGACGGCAATTTCCTCAGCTTCCTCCTGTTCATAGAGGGCGGCCAGGCGGTCGGGCTCTCCGAGAAAAATGTTCTTGAGGGAGGCAACTTCCGCCGCCCGACGCCCGGAACTAATGCCTTCCGGCGCTTCGCGGGCAGCGAACAGGCCCTGTCGGTAGAAGTCCTGCACATCCCTTACCCGGGCAGCCGCCTCAACCAGGGCCCCCTTTTCCAGCTTTACCTTCTTTTCCATGATGTCCCCCATACAAAAATACGTATGCAAAAAGATGCCATTTTTTTCCCGCTTTCATGTAATTTCATATATTTTTCTGTGATTTCATATAGAAATAATAGCGCCCGGCTCCTATGATTGCAAGCAGTAAAGACACAAAGCCGGAGGCCCGGCTGCCTGCGCAAAAGGACGCGGACAGGGGGCTTCCGCAATGGGGTTATATTCTTTTTTAAGGAGGAAAACATGGCACGCGACATTGCAAAGATCGTCTCTGAAATGACATTGGAGGAAAAGGCGTCGCTCCTGGGCGGGGCTGATTTCTGGCACACAAAGGCAGTAGAGCGCCTGGGCATCCCGGCCGCGATGGTTTCCGACGGCCCTCACGGCCTGCGCAAGCAGAACGAAAAAGCCGACCACCTCGGCGTCAACGAATCCATCGTCGCCGTCTGCTTTCCGGCGGGCTGTGCAACGGCATCTTCCTTCGACCGTGACCTGGAGCGGGAGTTGGGCGAAACCATCGGAAACGAGTGCCAGGCGGAAGATCTGGCCGTTGTACTGGGACCGGCCGTAAACATCAAACGGTCCCCCCTCTGCGGGCGGAATTTCGAGTACTTTTCCGAGGATCCCGTCGTTGCCGGAAAGATGTCGGCGGCCTATATCAACGGAGTCCAGTCCAAGGGCGTCGGGACCTCCATCAAGCACTTCGCCCTCAACAATCAGGAGACCCGCCGGATGAGCATTTCCTCGGAAGTCTCTGACAGGACCATACGGGAGATCTACTTCCCGGCCTTTGAAACAGCCGTGAAGGAGGCCCAGCCCTGGACCGTCATGTGCTCGTACAACAAGATCAACGGGAGCTTCTCTTCCGACAACGAATGGCTGCTGACAAAGGTGCTGCGCGACGACTGGGGCTTTCAGGGCGCTGTTGTCACGGACTGGGGCGCAGTCGACGACCGGGTCCAGGGGGTTCGGGCCGGCCTCGACCTCGAAATGCCCGGAAACACTGCGACAAACGATGCGCGGATTGTGGAAGCCGTAAAGAAGGGCGATCTTTCTGAAGAGCAGGTTGATGTCTGCGTCAGCCGGATGCTGAAGCTCATCTACGACTACGCCGACCATCACGATGAGACCGCTGTTTTCGACCGGGCGGCCGACCACGAAAAGGCGGTCGACTTTGCCGGCCGCTGCGCTGTTCTACTGCAGAACGACGGAACCCTGCCCCTTGCGGCAGACGCAAAAGTGGCCTACATCGGCGGCTTTGCAAAGAAACCCCGTTTCCAGGGCGGCGGTTCTTCCCACATCAATTCCTTCAAGATTGAGTCTGCCCTCGAAAGCGCGGAAAAGAAGGGCAGAAACGTCACCTATACCGAGGGCTTCCTGCCTGATGACACGGAGGTCGACCAGGCAAAGATCGAAGCTGCAGTTTCCGCCGCAAAGGCGGCAGACGTTGCCGTCATCTTCGCCGGCCTGCCTGACAGCATAGAGTCTGAAGGCTATGACCGTGACGACATGAAATTGCCTGCCTGCCAGAATGCCCTGATCGAGGCTGTTGCGGCCGTTCAGAAAAAGACCGTTGTTGTCCTCCACAACGGAAGTCCCGTTGAATGCCCCTGGGCAGATGACGTCGCTGCCGTCCTGGAAATGTACCTCTCCGGAGAGGGGACCGGTGAAGCCACGGACCGCCTGCTGTTTGGCGAAGTGAATCCGTCCGGCCACCTGGCGGAGACTTTTCCCATGAAGCTTTCCGACAACCCTTCATTCCTGAACTTCCCCGGGGACCTGAAAACCGTGAAGTATGCGGAAGGCGTCTTCGTCGGCTACCGCTACTACGAAAAGAAAGAGATGCCCGTCCGCTGGGCTTTCGGCCACGGCCTTTCGTATACGACCTTTGAAATGAAGAATCTGCGCACCTCGGCGGATTCCATGAAGGACGACAGCACGCTTACTGTAACGGTCGATGTCACCAATACAGGGAAAGTCGCCGGTGCCCAGGTCGTTCAGCTCTACGTGGCAGACAGAAACGGAACGCCGGAGCGGCCGGTCAAAGAACTGAAGGACTTCGGAAAGGTATTTCTCGCACCCGGCGAAACGAAGAGCGTCGAGATGAAGCTGACCGCCCGCGACCTGTCCTACTTTGAAGAAAAACTGGATGACTGGTTCGCACCGTCCGGCAAGTATGAGCTTCTTGTCGGAGATGCCAGTGATCACATTATTCTGAAGAAGGAAATAGCTTTCACGACGGAAAAGGTTCTGCCTTTGCATGTCTCCGGCGACACCATCACGGAAGAACTGCTGGCAAACCCGAAGACAGCTCCCATCATGAAGGAACTGATCGCAAAGGTTTCTGCAGCCCTGGGCGTCGGTACCGAGGAAGGAACTGCCGCGGCCGAAGCCATTACGGCAAAGATGAACCAGGCCATGATGCTGTACATGCCCCTCAAGTCCCTGCCCAGCTTCGGAGCCATGACGCCAGATCAGCTCGACGCCCTGATCGCAAAAATGAACGAGGCCGTTTCGTCATGAGCGAGCCCCTGGTCATCCACCAGCAGTTTGACTACCCGGACAGGACTTACTTTCATGTGTATCATGTTATGATGGGAGAGGGACTCCTGCCGGATGTCCTGCCTCACTGGCACAGTGAGCTTGAGATCACCCTCATTTCCGGCGCGGATATCCACTACATCAACGGTCAGAGGATTGAGGTGCCGGCGGGAGCCCTCGTCGTTGTCAATGCAAACGCTGTGCACAAGATTGAAGCCGTCCCTATCGAAAATCCGCCGGCGGACCGGGTTCTGGCCAGGGTCCTCGTCGTGCAGGAGGAAGTTGTAAATGCTCTGCTGCCCACCTATGGGGAATATGAGTTCGCCCCTCTGCGGACGCACGTTGCCCCTGAAATCCGGGCCATCTTCGATGTGCTCGACGACTACGGGGAGCGGGAAGAGACTTATGAGAGAGATGGACACACCGGCATCTGCCCGGTTGGGGAAAAAACGGATTCGGAAGGTCCATACGGGTATCTGAACCGTTTGGCTCTTCTATCGCGTTTGCTCTACCTCCTCTGCAGAGACGGCTATACGCCTGCGGACCGGCAGGGAAGTGTCAACCACGACAAGAATATGGAGCGCCTCAAGGGGGTCATTCAGTACATCGAAGGCCACTACAGTGAAAAGATCCGGGAAGACGAGGTCGCTGAGAAATTCTACTTCACGCCCACCTACTTCTCCCGTTTCTTCAAAAAGGCGACGGGTATGACCTTCAAGCGCTTCGTCATCAACTACCGCGTCAACCGGGCCCGGGACCTGCTACGGGACACGGACCTGACCGCGACGGACATCGCCCTGCAGACCGGCTTTGCGGATTCCCGTATGCTGTCCCTTGCCTTCAAGGATGTTTTTGACGTCTCCCCTACTCAGTTTCGGAAAGGCGCCCGCAGTGCAAAAAATTGATAATTTCACGGCATAAAGTGGAAAGAAAAAAGCCCCCGATGGAATTATACTGCATAGTATCAAAAGTACAGAGGCTGTGCGAAACGCCTCTCAAATGCAGTATTTACCAAGGGGGTTTTTATGGATGCTGTAAGGACTGTAGGTTTGACAAAAACGAAAACCACTGCAAAAACAGGTAAACTTTCAATCGGTGAAAAATTCACCTACGGTCTGGGAGACTGCGCCGCGAACATCTACGTCGCGCTGGGCGGAGCCTTCCTGACCGGCTTCTACACGGATACGGCCGGCATCGCGGCCGCCGCTGTCGCCACCATGATGCTGGTCACCCGGGTCCTCGACGGGGCCACGGACCTCATCATGGGGGCCGTTGTCGACAAGACAAAGAGCCGCTTCGGCAAGGCCCGGCCCTGGCTCCTGTGGACGGCGCCCCTCATGATGATCGCTCTGATCCTGCTTTTCACTGTTCCTCAGAACTTCAGCGACGGGGGCAAGCTGGTCTACGCCTACCTGACCTACATCTTCATGAACTGCATCGTCTATACGGCAAACAACCTGCCCTACAACGCCCTGCTTTCCCGCATGACGCTGGATGTGCAGGAGCGGGCGAAAACGGCGTCGCTCCGTTTCATCATGACTTCCGTTACGACGATCATCATCAACGCCATTACACCTCTCCTGATCCCGAAGATCGGTTGGGTTTCCCTGGCTGTCATTTACGGGGCCATTGAATTCGTCCTCCTCATCATCAGCTTCCTCGGCTGCAAGGAGCACATTGGCGAGGATGCAAACGGAAAGGTCGAGCTGCAGCAGGTTCCGCTCAAGCAGGCCCTGCCCGCCGTCCTTACGAACAGATATTTCTACCTGCAGGCCCTGCTCTTCGCCGTCCTCTACATCGGCGTCGTATCAAGCGGCAGTCTCGGCTACTACTATTTCAACTCCGTTCTCGGAAATCTGGCTCTCATGAGCGTCATGTCCTTTTCCAGCATTCCGACCATGCTCGTCAATGTCTTTGTACCCACTCTTGTCCGGAAGTTCGGCAAGCGCAAGCCCATGATGATCGGCTGCCTGGTCATGGCGGCCGGCAGCATCCTCATGGGGCTGGCCGGTGCCAATGTGCCCCTCCTCTTCATCGGGGCTGCCATCAAGGGCGCAGGCATGGGCCCCATCATGTCCGGCATCTTTGCCCTGACTGCCGACATCGTCGACTACGGCGAGTGGAAGACCGGTATCCGGTCCGAAGGCCTGATCAATTCCTGCACTTCCTTCGGCATGAAGGTGGGCATCGGCCTCGGTTCCGCAGCCGCCGGTTGGATCCTGGCCTTCGGCGGCTACAACGGCCTGGCCACTAGCCAGACGGAGAGCGCTCTTTCCGCCATCCGCTTCGGATACGGCTATTTCGGCGCCATTGTGGCCATTGCCTGCTTCATTATTCTCATGTTCATGAACATCGACAGGTACCTGCCCGAGATCCAGAAGGACCTGCAGGCCAAGCACGCGTGAGAGGGGAGAGAGCCCGGATGGGCGGATTCTGAAAGGCCCGCCCACCGGACGTTTCCCACAGTTATAGAGAATTCAGAGGTAAAAATAATGTCAGAACTCAGCGACAAAATGCGCAGTATATGCGCGGAAGGAGATGCGAAAAGAGATGCCGGCCTGCAGACACCGGATGACGTGATCCGTTACGATGATATCGTCTACGGAACAGATGCCAAATGGCAGGTCCTGGATCTCTACCGGCCGGCGCAGGCCGGGGAGGAGACCCTGCCGGTCCTTGTCAGCTTTCATGGGGGTGGTTGGGTCTACGGATCCAAGGAAGTCTACCAGTTCTACTGCATGTCCCTGTCCCAGGAGGGCTTTGCCGTTGTCAATTTTACCTACCGTCTGGCCCCGGAATTTCAATATCCGGCGCCCCTTGTCGATATGAATCTGGTTATGAACTGGATTCGGGAGAATGCCGACAGGTACCATCTGGACTGCAATCACGTTTTCGGCGTGGGAGATTCCGCGGGAGCGGACGGTCTGGGTCTCTACTGTGGCCTGCTTACAAATCCTGATTTTGCAGCCTCTCTGGGGAAGCTTTCCGTCACGAAGGATGCAGAAAAGCTCTCTGAAATGAACGGGTCGAAAGACCTTGTCTCCCTGGATGCCACCGGATTCCATCCGGTTCCCGGCCTGACCTTCCGGGCGGTTGCCCTGAACTGTGGGGCTTATCATATGGAAGCGGCTGCCGGAGTCAATGAAGATACCGCCGGCCTGATGGCGGATTATCTCCCGGAAGGCGGAAAAGCGGGAGAGTACGACCTGGTCTGCGTCGACAACCATGTCACGAAAGACTTTCCGCCGGCCTTTTTGATGACCTGCCCCAAGGACTTCCTTCTTGATCAGGCACCGATCCTCGTGAAGAAGCTGACAGAAGAGGGCGTACCTTTTGTCTATCGCTTCTTCGCAGATCCGGACCGATCTCTTGGCCATGTCTTCCATGTCGGCATCAAGTCGCCCTATGCCCGGGAAGTCAACCATGAAGAAGTTGTCTTCTTCAAAAAATTCCTGTAAGACAGTTACAGAAATACACCGTCCGCAGAGAAAGCTATAGTCTCTGCGGGCGGTGTTTTTTTTCGCTTGCAAAGTATGGTAGAGAACAGGTACGATTCATGATAAAATAATCTTAAATGAGTTGATTTTAGTGGGAGATGGAAAATTATGCCAGAGCTTTCCAGATTTGGCGGAATGGTAATCTATATGCTGTTCCGAGATGATAAACAGCATCACAAACCGCATGTACACGTGTATTACGGGGATTACAAAGCTGCAATCGGTTTGGATGGTGAACTCTTGGGTGGGTCATTGCCCAGAAAACAGTACAATATCATTGTTGGTTGGCTGAGCTATCATGAAGAAGAAGCTTATGCTGCTTGGAATCTTGCTGTTCAAGGGGAACATTTTGAAAAGATTCCTCCAATGTGATAGGAAGGAGTACCCGGATGTATATTAAAAATGACGTTTGCTATGCGGGAGAACCAGAATCGGATATAGAAGTCCTCAACGCCAAGTTGATTGGAGATGGAATGATGCTGGTGGAGTTCTCTACAGGAGAAAAGCGCCTTTTCGATGCGAGAGAGCAGACAGGCAGCGCATTCCAGCCGTTGTATGATGACCGCGTGCTTGGCGATTTCCGAATAATTCACGGCTTTATTGCCTGGAACGACGGAGACATCGATATCGCTCCTGAAACATTATATGCGGAAAGCTATCCATACGAAGATTATGGCCCTGAAGTAAAGGCCGCCGGTTAATCCGTTTTTGGATTTTGCGGATTCCGATTCGGAATCCGTTTTTTCATAGGGAGATATACATTTGATTTGCGGGATTATTTCTTCGACGCCTTCTCCAGCTTCGCCGGGTCTATTGTCCCCTCTGTGATTGCTTCATCCACCCAGAGCTGCAGGGCATCGACGGTCAGGGACAGCTCTTCCAGCTGCTCTTTGACGGCAGCGAAGTCCTTGAGCTCCGTGTCGTCAATCTTCCCGTCGTAGGTAATCTCCACGAGCCGGTCCTTGGTCTTGTTGACTGTATTGATATCGTTCAAAAGTTCCAGGACAATCTCCGGCAGCGTTCCTGACTTGACTTCCGGCACAGACTCTTTCCCGATCGGGCATTCATGGGAACAATAATAATTGCTGAGGGAAGGCTTCTTATAAGCCTTCTCCATCGTTGAGGGCAAGAAATGAAATGATATTCTGGAGTCGAATATGGACGATTTCTCAAAGCAAATGAAAATGGTCTTGTACAGATCTGACGAGGGCGATGTTTCCGTCAATGCCTATATCAAAGATGAGACCCTGTGGATAACGCAGAAGGCGATGGCTGAATTGTTTGGGGTTGATAAATCAGGCATTAGTAGACATCTGAAAAATATTTTTGAAACGCATGAACTCGATGAACAAGTGGTTGTTGCAAAAATTGCAACAACCACTCCGCATGGCGCCATTGACGGCAAAACTCAGACCAAGGATACGAACTATTATAATCTCGATGCCATTATTTCCGTCGGGTACCGGGTGAACTCCAAAAGAGCCACGCAGTTCCGGATCTGGGCAACAAAGGTTCTGAAAGAGTACATGCAGAAGGGTTTTGTGCTGGATGACGAACGACTGGCCCAGGGAAAGACTGCTTTCGGCAAGGACTACTTCAGAGAACTGTTGGAAAGAGTCCGCTCCATCCGGGCCAGCGAACGGCGGATATGGCAGCAGATCACGGACATTTTCGCAGAGTGCAGTATCGATTATTCTAAAGATTCTGAGGTCGCAAAGCACTTCTATGCTACCATACAGAACAAATTCCACTATGCCATAACGAACCAGACGGCAGCGGAAATTGTTTACGGCCGGGCTGACCACACAAAGGAGCATATGGGGCTCACCACTTGGAAGAATTCCCCCGATGGCCGGATCCTCAAATCGGATGTGGGCACGGCAAAGAATTATCTGGATGAAAAGCAGATCCGGCAGCTGGAAAGGGCTGTCACGGGCTATTTTGATTATATTGAAGATTTGATCGAACGAGAGAACACATTTACGATGGAGGAATTTGAAGAGAGTGTAAACGCTTTTCTGGAATTCCGTCAATACAAGATCTTAAAGGATAATGGAAAAGTCTCACACCAACAGGCACTTGAAAAGGCCTATGGCGAATATGATATCTTTAACAAAACCCAGCCTATAGATTCGGATTTCGACAAGGCAGTAAGGGGAATGTTAAAAAGTGAAGATGGAACAGAGTAATGGCGGACATTAGCGCCCTGGGAAGCCGTCGGTACAGTTTGCAGAGGATTGATTGCAGGAGAGCTTTCGGAAAATTGTGCTTTCAAAAGTGCCAAATCGGGGGGAGGAGATTATTCAGATTCCGTAAGGAACTTTCGGATGAAATATAGTATAATATAAGAGCTTGGGCGCA
>JAZASQ010000045.1:0-13493 GCA_036343235.1 Lachnospiraceae bacterium | reverse complement strand
GCACGCATTGCGTGCCGCCCATTTTTTGTGTAATATCGACGGAATCTGTATTCCGGGAGCCATTTTTAAGTTCAGTGCCAGATTCCCCTCCGGATCCGCACCTTGTAAAACATAGAGTTTTCCATGGCCAGGACCTTCTCCATGGGGACGGGTTTGAAGACCGGCATCTTCATCTTAACCTTAATCCAGACAACGGAGTAGACAAAGAGAATGGCAAATATGATTCCTGTGACCAGAAAGATATTGGCCCGCTCGACAGGGTCCGTAGAGATATTGATGACCATGTAGGTCGTACCGGCAATGGCAATCAGGGGCAGCACCGGCCCGAAGGGAACTTTAAAATTCCTTGGAGCATGGGGCAGGCGGTGACGAAAGACCAGGAGATCTATGTGGGCGCAGATATAAGACAGCATCCAGAAGACCGAACCGACCAGAATCAGGAACTCGATCTTGTCCGAAGAGTCATTGGAAATCCAGGCGCAGATGACAATGGTCACCGTGATGAACCACATACCGATATAAGGAACATGGTGCTTGTTCTGCTTTGTGAAAAACTGAGGCATCATATTCATCTTTGCCATACCGGAAAGGATGGCGGAAAGTCCCTGTACAGCCGAATTCTGGGTGGAAATGACGGCCAGAGCAGCAACGAAGGCCATCCAGATCTGGCCTGCCTTTCCGAGAAGGGCATCGCCGTAGAGAAGGTGGGGAGCCGGAGAAGCTGCCAGGTCAGCCCAAGGGGTATAGTTCCGAAAACCCAGAACCATGACGGACTGGACGACACAGATCAGGGCCAGCCCTATGAACATGCCAAGAGGAACATTGCGATTGGCGTTCTTCACGTCCTTGGAAATGGGAATGGCGTACTCCGCTCCGATGAAGAGCCAGAAGGCCACGGCCGTCATGGAGACAATCGTCGCCGGATCCGAATTCAGAACTGCCGGCTGGTCGACAACCTGCCCCGTTCCGAGACAGAACATGCCGATAATTCCCATGACGAGCATGGAGCCTAGGAGGAGGTAGCTTACGAGGTCCTGAACCTTGGCAAACATATCCACCCCTCGTAAGTTTGCAACGAGAATAATAGCCGACGCCAGGACTGTCCAGAAGAAGTTGGGAATCGGAAGTCCCAGAACTTCCCCCATGGCATAGGCGAAAATCGAGGCTTCAACGCCGCCGGAGAGAATATTACTTACGAGATAGCCTCCAACCATAAGCACCATGGTGGGCACAGGACCGAGCCCCGCCAGGGTATACTGGGCAAGGCCCCCGGTGCAGTTGGGCATCAGGGCGTTAAGTTCCGCCATCGTCGCCATGGAAATCATGTTGAAAATACAGGCGATGATCATGGCCGGAATGAACATGATGCCGACCGTGCCGGCCCCCTGCCCCAGAGACACGAGACAGGATGTCGCAATGACAAGACCGACAGAGACGGAGATCACGTCCTTCAGGCCGAGCTTTTTTTCTTCCATAATTTCGGAATCCTTTCAACTCCTGCTGCCTGCCCCCTTCCCGGAACGGGCCGTAGAAGAAACGACTTCCTACAGTGCCTTCTCCCCCTGATCTCCGGTACGGACCCGGATTACATTGTCGAGCTTATATACAAAAATTTTTCCGTCCCCGATGTGGCCGGTGTACAGAGCCTTCATGACCTTGTCCGTGATTTCGTCCACGCGCTCGGTCGCCACAGTCACGGACACCTGAATCTTGGGCAGAAGCTCCATCTCATAGTTTTCATCGACCTCGTATTCCTTGGTCCCCTTCTCGACCCCGCAGCCTAAGACCTGGGTGAAGGTCATGCCGCCCACCTTGAGTTCGCTTAAGGTCTTCTTCAGGGCCGTGAATTTTCCCATGTCACAGATTACTTCGATTCTTGAGAGTCCGCTCATTTTTCTTTCCTCCGTATCCATTTCCATTCTTTGTATTTCTTAACGTTTTACATTATTCATAAATAATGTAAAACCTCAGGAATCTCAGCAACTAGGCCATTTCCGGTGCATCCCAGAGAGGAAGTGTCACCCCGATGCCCAGTTCCCTGGCCTTCCGGTAGACGCTGCAGCCCCAGGCCACGTCTTCGACCGGCATGCCGCCGACAGAGTAGATGATGATGTCGTCATCTGACTTCCGTCCCGGCTTCTTTCCCGTGATGACATCGGCAAGATCCGTAATATCATCCCAGGTAATACGTTTTTCGTGAATCAGGTCCGTGAACTTGCAGCCTATGATGCCCATGATGGGGTAGGTCGGGTAGGGATACTCCTCCTCCCAGGCCTCGTAGAGTTTCCGATTGTCCACGAAAAAGCGGCAGTCATTTACGAGAAAGTCGTCGTCGATGAAATTAGCTGCGGACGGCATGGAAATAAAGGCGCCCTTTTTGATCCACTCTCCCTTGATGACAGGAAACGAAGCCAGTTCTGTTTTGACTGTTGTCGTGAAGCTGATGATGTCCGCGTCTTTGACCGCCTCTTCCAGCGTCTCGCACTCTTCGATTTCATCAAACTGGGGATATTCCTTTTTCACGAATTCTATGAAGGAGGCTGTCGACTTGGACCCCATTGTGTGCCCCTTGATTTTCAGGTGATGAAGCTTCGGACAGGTGACTGCAAAGGCAGCCAGGGATGTCTTTCCCATGACACCTGGGCCCACGATGGCAACGGTCTCCGAATCCTTTCGGGCCAGGTACTTGGCCCCGACTCCCGGTATACCGCCGGTCCGGTATGCGGACAGGAGGTTTGCGCTCATGAAGGCGAGCGGTGCCCCCGTGTCCTTGTCGTTTAAGACCATCATCAGGATGGATCGGGGAAGGCCCTTTTTCTTATTTTCCACATTGGAGCCGTACCACTTGACTCCGGCCATCTGATAGCGGCCTCCCAGATAGGCCGGCATAGCCATGAAGCGACGGTCTGTCGCATTTTTCGGCATGCCGGGGAATTTCGGATCATCGGGGAAGAGAATCATGCAGCCGTGGGAGTTGTGGTTCTCCCCGCCCATGACATAATCCCCCTTCTGAAGCAGGACCAGCATATCCTCCATGGTCTCCACACAGGCAGCCATATCTTTGACACCGGCTCTGATCATATCCGGCTCACTCAGATAGAGAAAATCAACTTTCGAATCCATATATCCTCCTTTAATGTCCCGCGCCAATGAACGAACGCGAAGGATTTTTGTTCTGTATTATTTCAACCTGTCCCGGGTATTGTCTGTATTCCACGTATTTCCGGGCTAATCAGACACAGGCCTTGAAGCGGTCATACCTGAGGGCTGAGATATCCAGCATCGTCTTTTCATCACAGGCCAGCTGGGACAAAAGCTGTCCGACAACTGGGCTGATGCCGAAGCCGTGGCCCGTGAAGGCGCAGGCAACGATGAGGCCGGGCACTTCGGGAACGGCATCGATGACGGGAACGCCGTCCGCGCAGACATCCTCGTAGCCGGACCAGGTCCGTACGATCTTTGCCTCCCTAAGCCGGGGAATCCACTTCAGAATTCCGCGGCAGATGGCCGGAGCCGTATTGCTATGGGTCGTCATGCAGCCGAAGTCCAGGTTTTGGGCCTCAAAGCCGGACGCTCCGCCGAAGACGAAGGAACCGTGGTCCGTCTGGTGCCCGTAGAAGTCGGCATCCGCCGTGCCAAGCATCTGTTTGAACATGGGGGGCTCTGCCTCCGTAACCAGACATTCAATCAGGTCTTTCGTCATGGGGACGTCAATACCGACAGTCTGAAGTATCGCCCGGCTCTCGTATCCGCAGGCCACAATCACCTTTTCCGCACTATAGGTGTCGTGGTCTGTCACAACGTAGCGGAGGGCCCCTTTTTCTTTCTTCAGGGAGAGAACTTTCTCCCCGGAATAGAATGTCACACCCAGACGGCGGGCTGCTTTAAAGAAAGCAAGCGTTGCCTTCAGGGGGTTGGCATGACCGTCAGTAGGGCACCAGGAGGCACAGGTGACGTCCTCCGCCAGCCAGGGATTTATCGCCCGGACCTCGTCGCCGCTGATCATCTTCACATCGAGCCCTACGGCCACGGCCCGCTCTGTCAGACCTTCCAGAATTTTCTGATGACGTTCGTTTCGTCCCAGGCGGAGGTTTCCGTCCTGGTGATATTCCACATCAACACCAAGTTCCTCGGAAAGGGTGGGCCAAATATTTTTGACTCCGTACATAGCCAGGGGAAGCTCCCTCGGATCCCGGCCGGACTGACGGACACCGCCGCCGTTTCTCGAAGATCCGCCGTTTCCGATAATTTCATCTGCATCAATGACGATGACGGACTTGCCCTTCTTCGCTGTATAGTAAGCTGCGGCACAGCCGATGATGCCGGCTCCGCAGATGATCACGTCCGCTGTCTTCATACTTGCCCTCCTTCCTTCTCCTCTGCCCAGGTGGCCATTTCAATAGGCCGCATGGGGCTTCGGGAGGATGCCGGGGCGATTTCGGAAACCGGAACACCGAGCTCCGTGGCCATGATTCTGGCAACCAGCTTACCGCAGGTCTGGCCCTGGCAGAGGCCCATGCCGCAGCGGAGATAGCGCCTTACCTCAGCCAGGGTAAACATTCCGTCGTGTACCGCCTGACGGATTTCTCCCTGAGTGACTTCCTCACACCGGCAGATGATCCGGTCATCGCCCTCCTTGGGAAGGCAGGGCCCCAGGTCTTTACTTCTATCAAGTCTCATATTATTCTTACCTCCTCAGCTGTCGACAGGCCGTTCACCCCGCGGGCAGCACTATTCGAATGAACAAGCAGACCTAGTCTTCATACAGCCTTATAGAAACGGGCTTTCATGGCCATGTCCTGCGGAACTTCAATCGTCACAAGCGCTGTATGGTCAAAGGCCTTCGATGTCCGGACCCGGACGACCTTCGCATCACAAATGGGCTGGCCGCTTCTCGAAAGACCCTTTCCAGTATCTCCTTCTTTCGGAAGGGGCAGGAACTCATAGGGAATGGTCACCTCTGCATGCCCGTCTCCCGTGTCCTCGTCGACCAGGAAGATGGCCTGACCGGAGCAGGAGGCCACACACATGCCGCAATTGATGCAGTCCCTGTCGGCTTCCACTGCGGGAAGGGCGGTAATATGACTTCCGATATGGATGCAGTGCTTGGCACAGGCGTCCTGACAGGGGTTGCAGGGGATGTTCTGGGTGCATTCCATGACGGGGTGAATACCAAGCTTATGCGTGACCCCTGGAAAGCGCTCGATTTCATCATCTGCCACAAACCCGTGTTTCAGGAGGTTCTCCGAAATCGGAATGCCTTCTTCCGTCTTCTCTATGACCTTGCCACGATTTGACGGAGCAAACATGCCCTGACGGAGTTCGTCCAGAGCCTTGACCTCTTTGTCAAACTCCTCGTCTCCGGACTTCACTTCCTCAAATCCTAAGTATTCCGCGGCCTTGATTCCGGCCATGCGGCCTTCGATCATGGCGGAAGAAGCTTCCTCGATGCCGGCCACATCACCGACAGCGTAGATTCCGGGAACGCTTGTCGCCCCGCTCTCATCGACAACGGGAATCTGACCGCCGCCCTTGCCGGAATTGTCCATCTGGCAGCCGGCCATCTTCAGGAGCTGAGACATGGGAGAGAGACCGACAGCCAGACAAATCGTGTCAACGTCGAAGTGCTTCTCAGTTCCCGGAATGAATTGGAAATGGCTGTCCACTTCCGCAATCGTAACGCCCGTCACGTGGTCCGTCCCCTCGGCCTTCACAATCGTGTGGGAGAGATAGAAAGGAACTCCGGTCCTGGCCACCTTTGAAGCGTGCACCCCGTACCCGCCGACCCGGGGAGCAGCATCGACAAGGGCCACAACTTCGCAGCCGGCCTGCATGAGCTGGAAGGAAACGACCAGGCCGACGTTTCCGGATCCCAGCATGAGGATCCGCTTGCCGGGCTTTACCCCGTGGAGGTTCATCATGGTCTGAGCGGCACCCGCCCCAATGACTCCGGGAAGGGTCCACCCGTCAAAGGTCACCATATTTTCCGCGGCCCCGGTTGCCACGATGATGGCATCGCCCTTATAGTGCTCTACGCCCTCACCGATCTTGACAACGACCTCCCGGTCCGGGTAAATTCCGACGACAGTGGCGGAAAGTTTGACTTCCACTCCGGCCTTTGAAGCCTCATCGAGGAGTTGCTGACCGATGACGAAGCCCCGGATTTTGGCCTTGTGCTCTTTAGAGCCAAAGAACTTATGTATCTGCTTGAAAAGCTGTCCTCCGGGCCGTTCGTTCTCATCAAAGACGATGACGGACATGCCCCGCTTTCCGGCTTCAATCGCGGCAGAAAGACCGGAAGGACCGGCACCTATTATTATGAGATCGTAGCGTTTCATCCGAGGGCCTCCTTCTTCGTCGTCACTCCGTACTGGGTCTCCACCTTCATGCCTTCCTTCAGAGGCGTCATGCAGGTCCGCACATTCGGTACCCCGTCCACGACCATGACACAGTCTGTACAGCGGCCGATGGCGCAGAAGATGCCGCGGGGAGTGTGCTTTTTTGCCGTGTAGCGGTGGACCATGACGCCGTTGGCATGCAGGGCCATGGCAATGGGTTCGCCCTCATACCCCTGCATCTCTTTTCCATCATACGTAAATGTCACGAGCCGGCCCTTTTCATAGGTGCCCAGTATCGGGTGCTCGGCAATCCGTTCTTCGTCCATATTCTCCACTCTCCTTTCTTTAAAAAAAAGAAAATGGGACCGCACCTTTTTAAGGTACAGCCCCATTGCTCTTACCTATGAGAATAATAAAAAAACAGAGGTAGTCCTTCAAGGCCACCTCTGTTCCATTTTTCTGGTACTATAGGGTGATTTATGCAAGACTTCAGGATCCCGCAACAGATGCTTTTATATTATTCTATAACTCCTTCTCCCGGATGGCCTTGAAAAGTCCGATTCGGTCCCGGACTCCGATTTTCCGGTAAATTGCGAGAATGTGCTTTTTCAGGGTATTGACGGAAATAGAAAGTTCCTCCGCAATCTCCCCATTCTCTTTCCCGTCCATCATGAGACGGAGGACCATCTCTTCCCTTGGTGTCAGGTGGTAGCGCTCCGCCGCCACGGAAACAGGCGGTTTCTTCTCCGTTTCCTTCTTTCGTTTCTCTGCTTCCGCTTCAAAAAGCCTGTCCCGCCAAAGGCGGAGGGAAATATGGTCCTTCAGGGTATCGAGGAGGAAGACGTCGTCATAGGAAAAGTCCTCCCGTCCCCGCAGGCGGTAGAAGGTGGCAGCCCCTAAAGGATGCCCCTCATAGGCGAAGACCATTTGAAGGGAGTAGTGCCAGCGGTTGGGCTCATAGACCTTTCTGAAATACTCTGTCCGCACCCTCTCCTCGTCCTCCAGTACGTCCGTGTCCCGGTAGACGACGGCCTTCCCGCTGTAGACGATGCCCCGGCTGTAGTCAATGGAATCGTATTCTTCGGAAAAATTCCTGTCACAGTTGTAGAAAACAGGTCTCCACAGGCGGCCGCCGGGCTGGGGCTCCGAAGGTACTCCTCTGTTCCAGCTCTGCAGAACGTTTTTTTCTCCCGGTGTCTCTTTGATGAGGTAGAAGTCCGCACTATCATAGTCGACGATATTCCTGAGGCGGCCGAGGAGTTCCTGCCGCATGACGGCTTCGTCCGCCGTCTCCTCAATCCGATAGATGATGCTTGAGAGAAATACCCATTCATTGGCCTCGAGAGAGCGCATTCTATCACTCCTTCGTCAGCCAGTCGTTCTTCTGAAATGTGATGGAGTCTTCGGTCATAGACTCCACAATGGCAAGGGACTGCAGGTCGTAACCGCGACTTCGAATTTTCTGTCCGCCCGGCTGGAAGGCCTTTTCCACTGCGACTCCGATGCCGCAGATATTTGCCCCCGCCTCCTCTACAATGGAAATCAGGGCTTCCAGGGCGCACCCGTTCGCCAGAAAGTCATCAATCAGAAGGATCTGGTCCCCCTCATGCAGGAACTTCTTCGGCACTATGATCGTGTTCACATTCTTGTGGGTGAAGGAGGCCGCCTCCGCCGTATAGAGTTCCCCGTCGAGGTTGATGGACTGGGACTTCTTTGCGAAGAGGCAGGGCAGATGGAAGACCTGGGCCGCCACAATGGCAAGGCCTATTCCTGACGCTTCTACCGTCAGGATCTTGTCAATGTGCCGGTCTCCGAATCGGGCCTTCCACTCCTTTGCCATCAGGACGAAGAGGTCGGGGTCCATCTGCTGGTTCAGGAAGCTGTCTACAATCAGAATGTCGCCCGGCCGGAAAATGCCGTCCTTTCGAATCCGGTCTTCAAGCAGGTTCATGCATTTGCTCCTTCCGTGTAAAACTCTGTAAGTGCCCTTATTCTATCACCCGCAAAAGCTTGCGTAAATCTTCAGTTTCTCATGTCGAAGTAGAAATCCCCGCTTCGCCCGCCATGCTTTTCCTCTAGGTGGATATCCGTGATGGTCATCCGTTTGTCAATGGCCTTGCACATGTCATATATGGTGAGAAGGGCTGTTGAAACCCCGGTCAGGGCCTCCATCTCGACACCCGTCTTCCCGGAAGTCTTTACGGTGCACTCCGCGTGAATGGCAGACCTTTCCCGATCGAGTTCAAAGCGGACGGATGAACCCGTGAGATTCAAAAGGTGGCACATGGGAATGAGTTCGCTCGTCCGCTTCGTCCCCATGATACCGGCCACCTGGGCCACTGTCAGGACGTCCCCCTTTTTCACTTTCTTCCCCTCGATGGCGGAAATGACCTCAGGACTTACAAGAATCGTCCCGACCGCAACAGCCTCCCGCTCCGTCACGGACTTGTCCGTAACGTCCACCATAATTGCATTTCCGGCATCGTCGAAATGGGTGAATTCATTTTCCATAGCACATTCCTATCATAAAAAAGCCCGACATCGAAACTTTTTTCCTTCACTCTTTATAAACAGCCAGATTAAGACTTTCTTACTTTTCATTCAATAGCAGCAGCTTCTTCTGGTCAATGCAGAGTTTCACCGGCATCCCGTCCCGCTCGATTCTCGCCATCAGGTCCCGCTGGACGGACCAGGTGATGACCGTCCCGTTTTCGCCTTCTATATAGACCTGCCGTTCAAACTCCGTCTCCGAAATCCTGCGGACACGGACGGGAATTCCTGCCCTTGTGTCCGCCGGGTCCCACACGGGAATGAAGTCGTGAGCCCGATAGCCTACCGTATCGAAAGGCTGTGTGTTTTCTTCGAGAATAATACGAATCCCCCAGTCGGTGAAGTCGTATTCCTTTCCGCCCGCATTTACGGCCTTCGAAAAGTTCTTACAGCCCGAAAGCTTTGCTGCCGCCACCGTAACGGGATGGGAAAACACCTCGTCCCTTCCCCCGCAGGCCACGACCCGGCCCCTGTCAATGACGGCCACTTCTTTCGCCAGGCGGAAGGCCTCGTCGCGGTTATGCGTCACGAGAATGAGCAGGCCTTCATAGGTCTCGAGGAAGTCCTCCATTTCCCGCTCCACCGTATCGCGGACCGAGGAATCGAGAGCAGAGAAGGGTTCGTCCAGAAGAAGAATATCCGGCGAGCTGGCTACAATTCTTGCCAGGGCCACCCGCTGCTGCTGCCCGCCGGAAAGTTCCTTCGGCTTTCTGTTCGCAAGGGCGGCGACGTCGAAACGCTCCATGAGTTCCGGAACAAGGCGCTTCTTCTCTTCCCGTTTTCGTATGCCACAGGCGATATTTTCCGCAACGGTCATATTTGTAAAGAGGGCGTAGGACTGAAACATGTAGCCCACATGCCGATCCCGGGGCTTTACATTAATATTTCTATCGGAGTCGTAGAAGACCCGCTCGGAAGCCTCAGAAGAAAGCCCTGCCTCTTCTGCCGGGCCTGCTGTATAGGCAATACGCCCGGCGTCCGGCGTGAGTATTCCCGCAATCGCCCGCAGCGTCATCGTCTTGCCCGAACCCGACGCCCCGAGGATGGCCGCGCGGTTTCCTGAGAAAGTGAAGGCGGCGTCGAGCTCGAAGCCCTCATATTTTTTTATTATGTGCGCACAAAGTTTCATAAAAAAAGTTTGTCCCCCGTCAGCATGCCCCTCGTGGGTAGAAGTTCAAGCTCTGCAAACTTTGTCCCCCGTCAGCATGCACCTCGTGGGTAGAAGTTCAAACTCTGCGAACTTTGTCCCCCGTCGGATTCCAAAGGTGCAGTCACCAGTGCCCCTTCCGTCCCGAAACCTGATTGTATACGGTTCCGGCCAGCCACATGAGGAGAAGGCCCGTGATGAGGACGACAGTGACCCAGATGCCGGCTGTCATGTAGTCGGCGTTCTGAATGACGAGGGCAATACGCTGGGCGATGGTGGCCGTCCGGCCGGGAATATTTCCGGCCAGCATGGACGTGGCCCCATACTCTCCCATAGAACGCGCAAAAGTCAGGATCATGCCGGAAAATATGCCCGGGCAGGCTGAGGGCAGGATCACTTTCCGGAAGATTTCACCCTCGCCCATGCCCAGTGTCCGCCCCGCAAGGATCAGGTCCGGATCGACCTGCTGGAAGGCGGCAATAGCATTTCTATACATGAGGGGAAAGGCGATGACAGATGCCGCAATGACACACGCGGCCGGGGACTGCACAATCAAAATGCCGAAGCGCTCATAGAGAAGTTCTCCGAATGGACGCCGTCGGGAAAAAAGGATGAGCAGGAGATACCCCATAGCCGTCGGCGGCAGGATCATGGGCAGGGTAAAGACGCTGTCGAGAACAGCCGCTGCCCGGCCGCCGAGGCGCATGACCCCGTTCGCCGCAAGGACACCGAGAAAAAAGCAGACCAGGGTTGCATAAAAGCCGGTCCTTAGCGTGACAAAAAGGGGGCTCCAGTCCAGGGAAGCCAGCGTTTCAAAAAGCTCATTCATAGGCATTTACAGAGAAAACAGCCCCGAAGGGGCTGCAGATAAGCGTATATTAATGACTTCCCCAAAGAGAAGTAAAGCCATATTTCTCAAAAACTTCCGCTGCATCTGTCGACAGGAGGTATGTCTCGAAGGCATTCGCAGCTGTCCTCTGAGCCTCCGTGTCTTTTTCATGATTCAGGATACATCCTATGGGATACGTGATATCTCCGGTCAGGTCCGTAGATACCTTTTCGAGTATTTCCACCTTGTCCTCATGGCCGGTGACATCTGAAAGATAGGCCGTACCGACTTCACAGGAACCTTCCGCGACCGCCTGCAGGACCTGACTCACATTGCCCTGCTCGGAAACCGTCACACCACCCAGAGCCTTGGAAACATCTGCAGCCTCATAGTCCGCATCATCCGCTTCACCGGACAGGACACCCATGGCAACGAGCGCACTCCGGGTGTAGTATCCGGCAGGAACAGAGCCTGCCGCAAGCGCGATGGAAGAAGCCTCCTGTAAATTTTCGAGGCCTGTCACTTTTGTACCGGACCCCTTCCACGTGATGACAACGAGCTGGTTTTTGAGAACATCTTCTCTCGTACCGTCAATGAGCCAGCCGTCCGCCTTCATCTGGTTCATCTGAATCTCACTGGCTGAAAAGAAGAGGTCGCAGGGGGCTCCCTCCTCGATCTGAGTCATAAGGGTCCCGGAGGAATCCGCATTCAGGGAAATCTGCACATTCGGATACATCTGCATATACTTGTCCGAAAGCTCCGTCATGGCGTCGTTCAGGGAAGCCGCGACGAAGACGGTAAGTTCCGCCGGCTCAGTGGGTACTTGGGCATCGGAAGAAGCCGCAGGCTCCGCCTGCCCGTCTGTCCCGCTTTCACCGGCCACCGCATCCGAAGAGGTCGTATCCGCAGCCGGCTCGTCAACGCCTGTCCCTGTACTGCTGTCCCCGCAGGCTGTCACCGCCATGGAAAGGCCGAGAGTCATTGCAAGCATAGCTGCCAGTTTTCTTTTCATTCTTTTCTCCATTTTTGTTCTACGCAAATATGTTTCTGTTCCAATCCCCCGCGTTTTACTTAGTCATGAAAATTCTTCCTGAGCTTGTCCACCACAGACTTCAGGCAGCCGTCCTCGAAAGGATTCTGCAGGCCCGCCTCTTTTATGAGCCCGAAGTAGAAGTCGGACGCGGACAGGCGGCAGAGCTTCAAGTAGCTTGCCCACGCCTCCTTGTAGTCACGGTCCATCCAGACCTTGTACTGCAGGGCGTCCGTCCCGGCGATGCAGTAATCGATGTAATAGAGGGGGCAGTCGTAGATATGGTGCTTGTTCTGCCAAAACGTACCCGTCTCGTAATAGGGATTGCCGCTGTAATCGAGATGGGGCTTGTACTGCCTTTCGAGATCGCGCCAGGCCGCGTTTCTGTCCTTCGGCGAAAGGCCGGGATTTTCGTATGCAATATCCTGAAACTCGTCCACCATGGTCCCATAGGGAATGAATAATATAGAGTCCATGAGATGCATGTACACATAGTCTGCAGCCCTCTCCCCGAAGAGGAGATTCATCCAGGGCTCCGTGAAGAATTCCATGGACATGGAGTGGGTCTCGGCAGTCTCCATCGTGATATCGGCGTGTTCCCGGATGGGATCTGCCGTCGAGAGATACCCCTGAAAGGCGTGGCCGCACTCGTGGGTGATGACGTCCGCATCGCTGCTCGTCCCGTTGAAGTTTGCAAATATGAAGGGGGACTTGAAGTCCGGGATATAGTCCATATAGCCGCCGGTCTTCTTCGTCTTCCGCCCGAGGACGTCGAAGAGGTCGTTTTCGCACATGAAGTTCATGAACTCGGCCGTTTCCGGTGAGAGTTCATTGTACATCTTCCTGCCTGCCTCAAGTATCTCCTCCGGTGTACCGACGGGAGCCGGATTTCCATTCGGCAGATAGACGCCTTCGTCGATGTAGGAAAGGGAAGAAAGGCCGAGGCGCTTCCTGCGGATTTCCGTCAGTTCCTCACAGAAAGGCACCCAGTCCTTCTTCACCTGTTTCCGGAATTCGGCGATGTCGGAGCGCGTGTAGCAGTTCCTGTTCATGCGGGCGTAGCCGAGCGGCAGGTAGTTTTCATACCCCATTGCCTCGCCCTGGGCCGTCCGGTTCTTTACAAGCTTGTCATAGATGTCGTCAAAGGCCTCCGCATTCTTTTCAAAAAAGGCGGAGTACTTTTCCCAGGCCGCCTTCCGCACGGCCCTGTCCGGATTCCGGAGATAGGGCTCCATCAGGGAGAGATTTAAGATTTCTCCGTTCCAGTCGATCTGTGCCGTTGCGAGCAGGCGATTGTATTCCTCCTTGAGCCGGTTCTCCTCCTGCATGAGAGGCAGAATCTTCTCATCTACACTCTTCTCGGCCAGTTCTATATTTTTGAAGGCAACTTTGCCGATTTTCTCTTCCAAATAGGGACGGTAAGGAGACTCATACAGTTTCTTCTGATATTTGACGGTCAGATTTTTTATCTCCGGCAGATGCTCATCGTAGAAGGCCTGCTCCCCCGCGTAATATTCATCCGTCATATCTATGTCATGGCGGATCATGGAAAGGACATACTCCGTGTAGCAATGGTCTGTCAGCTTGTAGTAGCGCTCG
>JAZASQ010000044.1:0-13566 GCA_036343235.1 Lachnospiraceae bacterium | reverse complement strand
TGTCTCAGGCGGGGGCTTCCTCCTCGTCGACCGTGTCGTTCAGGCGGGCAATCAGCTTGCAGATGGGGTGGCCCTGGGAGGAAAACTTCGTCTCGTATTCGGTCTGCACGTTCCCGGCGTTCATCGTCGGGTCGTGATGGAGGTCGTAGGTCTTCGCAAAGAGGTCGTAATGGGGGTCTTGGGACAATTCCTCAAGGGAGAATTCGAAAAGATCCCTGTTGTCAGTCTTGAATTCGATAGCGGAGCCGGGCAGCAGGAGTTCTCTGTAGATGTCCAGATGGCGGCGGCTGGTCAGGCGGCGCTTGGCGTGGCGGGCTTTCGGCCAGGGGTCGGAGAAATTCAGGTAGATTTTGTGGATTTCGCCCCGCTCGAAGAAGTCGGGCAGGTCCTCAGCATCAGCGCAAATGAAGGAAATATTGGGCAGGGGGTCGTCCTCGACCTTGCGGATGGCCTTGATGAGGACGCTGGCGTAGCGGTCGCAGCCGATGAAAAAGGTCTCGGGATGGAGTCTCGCCATCTCGTGGAGGAAGGCCCCCTTGCCGCAGCCGATTTCGATGGCGATGGGGCGGCCGTCCGTGACGGAGTCCAGCCACTTGCCCTTGAAGGCATCGGGATTTTCAGTGGAAAAAATAGACGAGGCAACGGCTTCCGCCGCGCCGGGCACATTTCGTAGTCGCATAAAAACCTTTCATTATAATAATGTAGAGCCGGACACGTCCGACTGTCCCAAGTATACCGAAAAGACAGGCTACAGGGCAAGGGGGATTATAGCACATATTCATGCCAAAAACTTGCCACTCGCGCAAAAAGGAATTGCCAAAAAAAGCGGCAAGCCCTATACTGGGAAGCATGAATGCGCTTAAGTCTTCTATTAAAAAAGCGGCCGCGGTAATTGCGGCTTTTACATTAGTATTATGTCCTGTCCGCGCGGCGGCTGAGGACTACTGGCCATCGAACATCAGTGTCTCCGAGGAGGGAGAAGCCGCCATCGTCATGGAGGAGGAGACCGGGACGATTCTGTACGAGAAGGATGCGGACGTGCAGCACTATCCGGCCTCGATCACGAAAATCATGACAACAATGCTGGCCATCGAGAACAGCTCCCCGGACGACATCGTGACCTATTCGGAAAATGCGGTCTTCGGCATCGACAGGGGGTCTTCGAGTATCGCCAGAGACGTGGGCGAGCAGATGACCATGGAGCAGTGCTGGTACGCCATGATGCTGGAGTCCTGCAACTCGACCTGTATCGCCGTGGCCGAGCATGTGGCGGGCTCCGTTGATGCCTTCGTGAAGATGATGAACGACCGGGCTGCGCAGCTGGGCTGCACAGGGACTCACTTCGTCAACCCCAACGGTCTGCCGAATGACGACCATTACACGACAGCCCGGGACATGGCTATTATTGCCCGGGAGGCCTTCAAAAACGAGCAATTCCGCAAGGTGACCGGGACGAAGTCCACTTCAATTCCGCCCACAAATAAGCACGACGTGCCGACGCCATTGAACAATCACCACGCCATGCTGAATTATTATAAGACCTCAAGGTACTTATACGACTATTGCGTTGGGGGTAAAACCGGTTACACGACAGCTGCGAACAATACTCTTGTCACCTACGCGACAAAGGACGGCATGACCCTGGTCTGCGTAATAATGAACGCTGACGGGAAGAACCACTATATCGACACAACAAATCTTTTCAATTACTGCTTCGACAACTTCACGCTTGTGAATATTGCGGACCAGACGAGGCTCTTCGAGAAGTCCTCGACCTGGGACGCCGGCACCCTGGGCGGGGACCGGTCGCCCGTGTCCATTGACGACACAGCGGTCGCGGTCCTTCCGAAGACAGCCAATTTCAAGGATGCGACAGTTACTCTTGTCCCGACAGAGGCCCAGGGACAAATGCAGGTGGAAGGGGACGGGCCGACAAAAGCCGGGACCCTCATGTATACCTACGCAGGCCGGGCGGTCGGTACCGCGGACGTGAACTATGTGGAGACGGAGAGCAAGACGAAATACCCCTTCGCCGATACGGACACGTCCATTGCCACGGTCAGCGACAACTATATCAATATAAACCTCCTCTACCTGATTCCCCTGGCCCTGGTCATCGCTGCAATTGTCCTGATTGTCCGCTCCATCAAGAAGAGCGCGAATATCAAGCGCCGCTTCAAGACCCACTACAAGCCCAGGAAACAGACAGGGGCTGCGGCCTACACCCAGATTCGCCGTCGGTCCCCGAGGAGGGGGAAACATCGTTCGGGACATGATTTGACGAGTTCAGACCGGCATAGTGACAGTTTTCTCGGGAAATAAATGTCATTACTAATATAAAACGACACGTTCCCGCGGACCCCTTGTTTACAGATAATGCGGGGAATTGAGCATACACAGTGCGTATATTTTGCAAAATATCTGACATTAGTTCCCGGCCGGGGCGTGTGTTTTTGGCTTAGGAGTCGGATTATTCCCCTTCGGAGACATTCCCGGCTTCCGGCAGCAGCTCTGCCAGGAACTTGCGGAAGGCGGCCGGGTCCCTGGTAAGGACCAGAATTCCGTTTGTCGTGGGCAGCATGGTTTCGAATTTTCCGGAAAGGGTCACGGACCGGGCCAGGCGGCCGGCAATGTAAGCCATGTCCGTGTTGCTCGTCTTATCCAGGCGGAGAACCAGCATCTGCAAAGGGTCCTCAATATTGGCCGGGGCGATGGAGGCGCCGGACTTCTCAAGGAGGTCCGAAAGCTCCTCATCTTCCGCAGCCTGCTCCCGGGTCTTATGGACCATATAGTAGCCGTTCTCGTCTTTCGGCATGTCGAGAGCCTTCAGGGCCCGCTGTACCTGCTTTCTGAGGCCGGGGCCGGCCGGATACAGGGCCTCGAAGTAAGGCATGAAGTCGGAAGAGGACTTGAAATGGGCGTTCTTCCCGCTCTCAAGGGTTTCCGTGATCAGAATGCGCTTGATGGCCGCCTCACATTCGCTTCTGGAGGGGCCGTGGGGCCTGACCGGCTCGCCGCTTGCGGAGACAGATTCGCTGCTCGCGGCCACCGACTTGCTGCCCATGGAGACAGATTCGCTGTTTGCGGTCGCCGACTCGCTGCCCATATAGACAGATCCGCTGCTCGCGGCCGCCGACTCGCTGCCCATATAGACAGATTCGCTGCTTGCGGGTTTTGGCATTCCTTCCGGGAATACCGGCTCGTTGTTCGCTGGAGTTTTCTGAGGGGCATGGTTCCGGATGGGTATTTTGATATCTACGGTGTAATCACGTTCTGGCATAGGGGTTCCTTTCTATTCGCAACAAATGCGACAAAAAATTTTGTCTTTCTTCCAATATAATACATGAATTTCCTGTCGACAAGTCCTTTCGAACACGCTTTTGTTCCGGAGGTGTCAGCCTCGTAAACAGTAAGACCCGGAACAGAGCGCATCCTTCGCGGAACACGTGAACAGCAACTCAAAAAGACCTTCTTGACGGGAATAAAGGGTGGAGCATGGATAATACGGAAAGTTTGACTACTGAAAAAGAAAAAATTCCAATGGACCGGGAGGAGAAGAGGACTTACGACTTCGAGCGGATCGAGGATCTGATCGGGGACGGGGGCGGCCTCGTCCGGACCGGGGACATCTTGAAGCTGGGGATTGACTACCGGCGGATTCTGCAGTTTGTGGACGAAGGCCTTCTGATCCGGGTGAAGAACGGCTACTATTCCCTGGGCGGGGGAAATTACAGTGAGAGCCAGCTGATAGCGGCCATGTTTCCGGACGGCGTCCTGACCATGGAGTCCGGCCTCTATGTCCACGGCTATGTCAAGGCCATGCCTTCCTGCTGGTACATAGCTGTCAGCAAGAATACGTCCAAGTCCCGCTTCGGAATCGAGTATCCGGTCCTGCAGCCCTACTACTGCACGGACGAAGTTTTAAGGCTCGGAGTTGAAGAAAAGACATTTGACGGGGTCACAATGAAGGTTTACGACAAAGACCGCCTGATCTGCGACATCCTGAAATATGAGGAAAAGATGGACCACACGGACTTCCGGGCCGCCCTCAGGAGCTACATCGCCGACCCGAAAAAGGATGTGGAAAGACTTCTCTTCTACGCCGAAAAGCGGAAGGTGAGCAGAAAGGTCCACGACATGATCGGGGTGTGGCTGTAATTTCAGCTAATGCTGCCCCTCAGTCGCGGAAAAACGGGGACAGTTTCCATGCACTGGCATGGCTGTCACGTGTCCTTTTAGAATAGAGATTGGAAATGACTATTGTTGTTTCCGTAAATGCCCCGGACGTGCGCCGCGTATCGGCTGATTTTCTAACACGTCTGTGTGCAAAAAGACAGATTGCAGAGTGGAGTTTCGCGGAAAATGACCGCAAGTGATGTCGGAAAATTTGTGCGGGAGAGCGGGCGGAAGACGGAGGATGTCCTCCGGACAGTCGTGAATGAGGAGGTCATGGCAAGACTTGCCGCCTCGAAGTTCGGCCCGGTCCTCTGGCTCACGAGTTATGTCTCGAAGGACGGAACCTATAGCAAAAGATTATCATATTTCTACAGGAAGGACAACAAAATTTTGCGGCAGGACGGTTTCGCACCGGGCCAGGACTTGAACGCCCCCGGCTTTGCCCTGTCATTTCTGTCCTACATCAAAGTCCTTATGGCCCCGGACTTCATTGTCGAGGAGAAGAGCATGGCCCTGCACAAGGGGCTCCTCACTGCGGAGCTTTCCGTCTTCATCGAGGCCATGCATATGCCCCTGATCCTGACCTTCGCGGAAAATGCCGAGGACATCTTTCCTGAAAAGGTGGAATTCACTCCCCGCTATGGCGGGAGGACCGTGGAGCTCTTCACCTACCCCTTCGAAAATATCTGCGCGGATGACTTCGGGATGATCCTCTCCCGCCTGGACTTCATGAACGACCCGACCCCTTTCGAGGAAATCTATTCCATAATAATGTCCAATGCCTGCGACGGGACAGGATTTCTTGTCCGGCTGCGCGCCTCGTGCGAGCAGCGGAATGTCCCCTTCACGGTCTCCCGCCTGGAAAAGTTCCGGAGCCTGGCCGAAAATAAAGCTCTGGCCAAAAAATGGAACAAGCGGCAGAAGAAGGCTGCCGGTGACCCCGTGGCCTGGAAGGACATGATCGAGCGTCTTTACGCCTTTCTGGCCCCGGTCTGGGAGGCCGTTCTCGAAGAAAGGGTCTTCTTTGGAGACTGGATGCCGGAGCTGGGGAGGTATTTGGATGGGTGACCTTCATGATACTAATATAAAGCCCTCCTCACCTTCTGCCTCAACAGTCCGGTCCACCGCCTCAACAGTCCGGCCCGCTGTCGATGAAACCTCTGGACGTCCTGACCTGGACACCGCCCTGCGGGAATATGCGGACACAGATTTCTGTCCTATGCACATGCCGGGACACAAGAGGAAGTCTGCGGATGAAATTAGAGACATGCTTTATTCCGATTCCCCGGCAGACCTTCGTGACTTGGCTCCTGTTTCAGGGGCGTTGCCTCCATTCCCTGTCGAGCACATGGACATCACGGAAATCGACGGCTTCGACAATCTCCACCGGCCTGAAGGTTTGATTGCCGACATCGAGAGCGGCCTGGCCGATCTCTACCATGTGCCGGCAGCGAAGCTCTCTGTCGGCGGGTCCACAGTGGGCCTGCTCTCTGCCATCACAGCTGTGACAAGACCCGACGACCATATTATTATAGCGAGAAATTGTCATGCGGCCGTCTATCATGCGGCCCTTGTGCAGGGGCTTGAGGTTGACTACCTCCTGCCGCAGCCCGACGGAAGTATCGCTGCAGAGACTGTGGCTGAGGCCTTTGAAAACAAGGCATTGGCCAGGATGATTAATGCCTCGGCTGATGGAGAACTTCAGGACATCCTGGAAAAGCATTCTCTGGAAAGGCCGGCCGATTCCTCCGAAAGCAGTGTCCGGTCGGGGCTAACTAGAGAAATGAATCACCCGGAGCAGCAAGACAGTGATGCAGATCATAACCGGATTCAGAATGTCAGCCCCTACAAGGCCGTGATTCTGACCTGCCCCACATACGAAGGCGTGATGAGCGACATCACGGCAATTGCGAAAATCGTCCACTCCCACGGGGCGGTCCTGATTGTGGATGCGGCCCACGGGGCCCATCTGGGGATTTCGGGCCAGGAAATATTTCCGGAAAATCCCATCCATTGCGGGGCGGACATCGCAATTGTTTCCCTCCATAAGACTCTGCCGGCCCTGACCATGACAGCGGCCATACTTCTTGCCCGGCCAGCTGTTTCGGGAAACCCGGAAGGGAATGCGAGCGGAAAGGCCGGAACCGGCGGTGCGATGCGAACCCTGCCTTCATGTGTTCCAACGGAAGGAGATGCAGGCGGAAAGGCCGGAACCGGCGGTGCGAAGCGAACCCTGCCTTCATGTGTTCCAACGGAAGAAGATGCGAGCGGAAAGGCCGGAACCGGCGGTCAGATTCCGACTTGCAACCTGCTGCCGGCTGTGGCGGCGGCCCTGGACATCTACGAGACTTCGTCTCCCTCCTATGTCCTCATGGCTTCCGTGGCCCGGATGCTGCGCCTTCTGAAGACAGACGGGGAGCGCCTTTTTGCGGAGTACGCCGACCGCCTGAAAAAATTCTACGCGGATGCGGCAGTACTCAAGGACCCGGCAGTTCTGCCCTATTTTGGCAGAGACCCATCAAAAATTGTCATAGTCTCGAAAAACGACATAATAAATCGTCTCCGTGACGACTACCATATCGAGCTGGAAATGGCCTCCCTCACCTATGCCCTGGCCATGACCTCGATTGCCGACAGCGACGAAAACTTCGGGCGGCTGCTGGCGGCGCTTGTCGATATGAATGCGAGAGTGGCGGCAGCAGGCGGGCAGTCAGTCAGGAGCGTTCAACAGAAATTCGTTCAGCCAGCAGCACATTTGCCGGGACGGGAGACAGATGAAGAGATTTCGTCCGGCTCGCGCTCCGCGCTCGCCGGTTTTCCGGGCGGCGTCTTCACTCTGGACATGCCTTTTACTTCGGAAAATTATGAACTTCCGGAACAGGTCTCATCCATTCGCACTGCTTACTTCGCGGATGCGGAAAATGTCCGCCTGGAGGAATCTATCGGCCGGATCAGCGCTGCTTTCGTCTCGGTCTTCCCGCCGGAGATCCCGGTTCTGGTGCCGGGCGAGCGCATTGGCGAGCCCGAGGTCAGGCTATTGCAAGCCGCGGCTGCCCGCGGATTTACAGTACACGGCATGGAGGACGGACGGATCAAAGTGGTGAAATAGCTCCGCGGTCCGGGAAAATGGAACTAAAGGCGGGAATCTTGCATTTGTCCCCTATAGAAGAAGCTTGAAAGGTCTGCGGGTCCGGGAAAATGGAACTATAGGCGGGAATCTTGTGTTTGGCACCTACATAAAAAGCCCAGTCGCACGCAATGCGTGCCACTAAATTCAAGAGACAGAACTATAGCCCGTGATTTTGCATTTGTCCCCTATAGAAGAAGCTTGATAGCGCGGTGGGTCCGGGAAAATGGAACTATAGGCAGAAATCTTGCATTTGGCCCCTATTTATGAAGCTGAGTATGACAACTGACAGAAAGAAAAAATCAACACACATCTTCTGCATCATGGGAAAATCTTCCTGCGGGAAGGACACAATCTTTCGTCGTCTGACAGAGGACGAGACATTGGGCCTTACGAAGCTTGTGACCTACACAACCCGTCCCATCCGGGCCGGAGAGACAGAGGGCATCGAGTACCATTTCACGGACGCCGCTGGGGAAGCCGCTCTGGAGGCGGCCGGGAAGGTCATCGAAAAGCGGACCTACCACACGGTGGCCGGTCCCTGGGACTATTTCACGGCAGACGACGGGCAGGTAGCAGACGGCGGGAACTATATTATTATCGCGACAATCGAGTCCTATGTGAAGCTGCGGGATTTCTACAGCAATTGCGCCGTCTGTCCGATATATATTTATGTAGAGGACGGGGAGCGGCTCGCGCGGGCCCTTGCCCGGGAGCGGCAGCAGGAGAAGCCCGGCTACGCTGAGCTCTGCAGGCGCTTCCTTTCCGACAGTGAGGATTTCTCGGACAAGAAGCTGGCCGCCGCGGGAATCACGGAAGAGGATTCTTATGAGAATAATGATCTAGCCGCGACAACGACAGCCATTGCGGAAAAGATTCAAAAGGCGACAGAGACATAATTTGCTGTCGTATATACAGGATCCGGACATATATAAAAGAACGAAATGTGTCAGGTAGACAGATTGTACGCTCTCGTACCGCTTGGAGTGGAGCAGCTGGTGCGCTTTGGTAAGATTTGTAAGGTTTTAATAGACGATGCAAATCCAGCCGGCAACCCTTCTGCTGAATATAGGTGAAACCATGGATGTAAATAAAGTCGCAAACATCGACAAGGCCCAGCCCCAGGCGGCGCCAGACAAGGTGGAAAAGACGGACGAGACCTTCAAGTTCACATTGGCCTCGAAGATTGACGACGCCGATTTCCGCGAAAAAGTCGACTCCATGATGAAGGAGATCGACGAGCAGGGGAAGAAGATTGCCGAGCACATGGACATCCGGGACATGAAGAAGTACCGGTCCCTGGTCAAGGACTTCATCAATGAGGTCGTGAACCGGTCCCACTCCTTCACCCGTGAAAACTTCCTCGACCGGCGGGGCCGCCACAGGGTCTACGGCATGATCCACCTCGTTGACAAGAATCTCGACGACCTGGCCCAGGAGCTCGTGAAGGACGAGAAGGACCATATGTCCATTCTCGGGCATGTGGACGAGATTCGAGGTCTTCTTATCGATATATCCACGTAAATACTGAGATATTCATACGAAGCGACACTTTAATACGATTGATGTTTTGCGCCATATGCTCGATCCGCGCACGGCATTTTTCTGTTATACTGATAATAAGCTGCGCTCTACGCTATAGCAGCTCCATGGATTTTGTTACACGAAAATGCTTTGCACCCTGCTTTTCAGAGGCAGCCGGCGCATCTTTTTTGACATGAAATTTGCAGACATTATCGGCCAGACGGCCGTCAAACAGCACCTGATCACGGCGGTGGAGCAGGGGAAGGTCTCCCAGGCCTATATAATCAGCGGGGAGAAGGGGGCCGGCAAGAAGATGATGGCCAATGCCTTCGCAGCCTACCTCCTCTGCCGGCACGAGCCCAGAGGCGGGGACGCCTGCGGCGAGTGCCCCTCCTGCAGGAAGCTCGAGCACGGGAACCATCCGGACGTCATATATGTGACCCATGAAAAGACAGCGATTTCCGTTGATGACATCCGGGAGCAGGTGACCGGAACCGTGGATATCCGCCCCTACGAGAGCGAAAAAAAAGTCTACATCATTGACGAGGCCCAGAAGATGAACATCGAGGCCCAGAACGCAATCTTGAAGACTCTCGAAAATCCGCCGGATTATGTCGTAATTCTCCTATTGACCGAGAATGCCTGGGCTTTTCTGCCCACAATCCTCTCCAGATGTGTCCGTCTGGATCTAAAACCCCTGCCGGAAAAGACGATTGAAAAATATCTGATGTCGCAAAACCAGCTGCCGGACTACATGGCCCGTCTTTATGCCATGTTTGCCCAGGGAAATCTGGGAAAAGCTGTCACTGCGGCTACGGACGAGGAGTTCCGCAGCCGGCGGGCAACCGTAGTCGACCTGGCGAAGGGGATTGCGGGGGAACCATATTATTCATATGCCCAGAAGGCCGAGAATGTCGCGGCCGACAAGGATGGGGCGGACGAATACCTCGACCTCCTTTCGCTTTGGTACCGGGATGTGCTATTATATAAGGCAGTCGGCGCCGATGACCGCCTCTGCTACAGCGACGAGGCCTTCACCATCCGCCGTATCGCCGATTCCATGAGCTACGACCGCCTGAACCGCCTGTTTGAAGCGGTCGACACGAGTCGGTCCAAGCTGAAGGCTAATGTCCGCGCGGACCTTGTCTTTACGGACCTCTTCGGACTCATGGCTGCGCGATAATGGAAGAGGAGACAATAATTCGCGGAGAAATACGCGTCTGCGACAAAATATCTGTAGAATGTATGTCCTTTGCAGAGACATAAATCATTGAGATATTTTGTGTCAGAGACATATTTTCTGCGAAATACATGTCTTTTATATTATAAATAGAAACACGCAAATATTGCGTGCGAGAGGAAACTATACACATGGATTTTGAAAAAGATGCCACAGGACTGACGGGAGCCCTTGCTGAAGGGATGACGGGGGTCGACATCGAAGAAACCGAGGAAATTGCCCGCCTGGACGGGGCTGCAGCTGAAGACCTGGCGGGCGCTGGAAATGAGACGGCAGAAGATTTGGAAGAGCTCGCCCTCTTAGACGGGGCGGACGAAGAGAACCTCGCTGAGGAAGCGGAAGAACTTTCCGATATGGACTCGGTTCCTGAAGCCGAACCTGACACTAGCGACGAAGAAGCTGCAGAAGAATTAGAAGCTTTGGACGAGGCGGAATCCGAAGAGCCCGGGCCAGATGCGGTGGACGGAGATATCGAAGAAGACATATCGGCTGCGCAAGACACGGAAACAGGTCTTTATTCAGAAAAAGAGACACAAAATATTGTCCCTGAGACAGGAACGCTTTCTGAAACCGGAACGGTCTCCGAAACCGGAACGGTCTCCGAAACCGGAGTGGTCTCCGAAACCGGAACGCTCTCCGAAACCGGAGCGGTCTCTGAAACAGGAGAAGCGGCTTCTGCCACGACTAAATCTTTTGTGAAGCCCACGGAAAATATTTTCGCTGGCAAGGGCGGCCGGAATGTGTCCCAAACGGTGGGCGAAGACACAGAAGAGACGGAAGAAACGGAGTCCGGCGACAAGAAAGTCAAGATGGTCAGCGTCGGCTTCCGCAACGCCGGAAAGAAGCTCTATTACCGGACCGGGGGCTACGACCTTCATATAGGAGACAAGGTCATTGTCGAGACTGTCCGCGGAATCGAGATGGGCAGCGTTGTCATGCCGCCCATGCTCATGGACCCGAATAAGCTCCACATCCGGCCCGACGCCATTATCCGCCCGGCCAATGAGATCGACCAGAACCAGGCCGCGGAAAACCGGGCCCGGGAGCGGGAAGCCTACCACGTCTGCAAGCAGAAAATCGGGGAGCACGGGCTGGACATGAAGCTGGTCCAGGCCGAGTACACCTTCGACCGCAGCAAGCTGATCTTCTACTTCACGGCGGACGGCCGCGTGGATTTCCGAGGCTTACTCAAGGACCTGGCCTCCACCTTCCATACAAGAATTGAACTCCGCCAGATCGGGGTCCGGGACGAGACCCGGGTCCTGGGCGGCATCGGGGTCTGCGGCCGCGAGGTCTGCTGCAAGACCTACCTGAGGACATTCGCACCTGTCTCCGTGAAAATGGCGAAGGAACAGAACCTTTCCCTGAATCCGACAAAAATCTCCGGTCTCTGCGGCCGCCTCATGTGTTGTCTCAAGAACGAGGAAGAGACATATGAATACCTGAATCGGGCCATGCCGCGACTTGGTTCCCGGGTCCAGACCAAGGAAGGGGAAACCGGCGTCGTTAAGAGTATCGACATCCTCAAGCAGAAGGCATCTGTCCTTTTCGAGGAAAACGACGAGCGGGAGATGCGCGTATACAATGTAAGCGACCTTGTCTTCCGGTCCTTCCGCGGCAAGCGGGAGGAGGGAGCCGGCGAGGCGCCATTCACGGACACAGCGGCAGCGGCGGAAGCGACAGCGGACGCCGGAGAGATGACGCTCAATTCCGGATTCGATGATAATAATAATGCCGCAGGGCAGGACGGCGGCGAGCCTCGTGCGAGCCGCCCCGACGGCCGCCGCAACGGGACCGGTGACCGGAAGAAGGACGGAAACCGCGGCGGCCGTGGCCGTCGAAACGACAACCGCCACGGAGACCACAAGGACAGAGGAAACCGTCCGCCCCGCAGTGAAGGCGAAGGCAGCGAAGGTCAGTCTGCAGAAGGCCGTCCGAACGGCGGCTACAGCAGAGGCTATGGCAGCAGCCGGTCCGAAGAAAGCTCCTCCGGCGAAGGCCGTGCCAACGGCGGCTACAGCCGGGGCTACCGGGACGACTTTTCGAAAGATGGAGACGGTGAGCACAAGTCCGGCGACAGCGACCGCAGATCCGGTGACGGAGACCGTAGGTCCGGCGACAGCGACCGCAAGTCCGGAGACCGGCGGAACAACCACGGCAGAAACCGCCGCAACGACAGGAATTCAGGCCGGGGCCGGTCCGGCAGCAGGAGCCGCGATGCAAGTGACACTCAGAGAAACGGAGAGAATAGACGACCTGCAGAGGAACAATCTTAAGATTATTCAGGATCCGTCGAAATTCTGCTTCGGCATGGATGCGGTTCTCCTTTCGGGCTTTGCATCCGTGAAAGCCGGCGAGAAGGCCATCGATCTGGGGACAGGGACTGGAATTATCCCTTTATTGTTGTCCGCAAAGACGGATGGCGACCATTTCACCGGTCTCGAAATCCAGGCTGACATGGCGGAGATGGCGGCAAGAAGTGTCGCAATGAATGATCTGATTGAACGCATCACGATTGACTGCGGGGATATAAAGGAGGCTTCGGAGAAATACGGGGCCTCCTCTTTTGATGTCGTGACGTCGAATCCCCCCTACATGATCGGGGGCCACGGCCTGCAGAATCCGGAAAGCGCCAAGGCCATTGCCCGCCACGAGGTGAAGTGTACCCTGGATGACATTGTCCGGGAAACCGCGTCCCTCCTGGTTCCCCACGGCCGCTGCTACTTCGTCCACCGCCCCTTCCGCCTTGTGGACCTCTTCGTCTCCATGCGAAATTACGGCATCGAGCCCAAGCGCATGCGCCTTGTCTACCCCTACGCCGACCGGGAGCCCAACATGGTCCTGGTCGAGGGCGCCCGGGGAGGCAACCCGCGGCTGGCTGTGGAGAAGCCTCTCGTCGTCTACAATCCGGACGGCAGCTACACCGACGAAATTGTCGAAATCTACAGCTTCTGAAACAAATGCCGCCCATGGCCGCGTCGCTTCAGAGCCCAAAATTGAAAATCAAGTCGCAGAGCCGAGCGTTTGGAACAAATGCCGCCCATGGTCGCGTCGCCTCAGAGTTCAAAATTGAAAATCAAGTCGCAGTGGCAGGTGTTTTGAGCAAATGCCGCCCATGGCCGCGTCGCCTCAGAGCCCAAAATTGAAAATCAAGTCGCAGTGGCAGTCGTTTTGAGCAAATGCCGCCCATGGCCGCGTCGCTTCAGAGCCCAAAATTGAAAATCAAGTCGCAGAGCCGAGCGTTTGGAACAAATGCCGCCCATGAAGCAGGAAAATGTCAAACAAAAAAAGCATGATATGGGCGGTATTTGCGCGAATCCGCCGCGTGAGCAACTTGATTTTCTGAAATGAGGTTGCCGGAATATCCGGCATGGGCGGTATTTGCGCGAATCCGCCGTGTGAGCGACCTGATTTTCTGAAATGAGTTTGCCGGAATATCCGGTATGGGCGGTATTTGCGCGAATCCGCCGCGTGAGCGACTGATTTTCTGAAATGAGCT
>JAZASQ010000043.1:0-14152 GCA_036343235.1 Lachnospiraceae bacterium | reverse complement strand
GTTGTTAAATCAAGCAATGCTCTTGCCATACTCTGTATTGTGGTAACCATTACTGTTTTTAGTGGTATTGTAATAGAATTACTGTCATTCGACTCGAACAGAACTTCTGAATCTAATGCTGTTTTGATAGATGATTTCAACGACGAAAAATCGATTGATAAAAAGCTGGAAGGACTGATTGGTAGTTATTACAAAGCTTACGCTGCAGGGGACACAACGGCATTGCAGGAGATTGCATACCCAATTTCTGATGCGGAGATATCATACATTTCTATGCTAAGCCAATATATTGATTCGTATGATGTTAAAAAAATCAGTCACGAAACTGGCTTGTACGACGGAGCATACCTAGTTTCAGTTGTTTATAAAATGTCATTTTCAAGAATTAAAACGCCAGCTCCAGGGCTGGACTTTTTTTATGTTGAAACAGATGAAAATGGGAAGATATATATCAACAATCTTTACTCTGCTTATAATATGAGCAATGAGGAGAATGCAGTCGATTCAAATATTACTGCAAGAATTAGCGAGTATAAACAACAAGATGATATTCAGGCATTGATGGAAACTGCACAAGAAGATTATTCCAAAGCCTTGGAAACGGATAGTGAGCTTAAGACATTTGTTGAATCCACACTTCCGGAGAAAATTAAAGAGTGGGCTGAAGAATATGTAAATAATAATTGATCTAACTACGCTTGTTGTTATCCATGACTATCAAATGCTGTACAAATCAATTATTTCGAGGGAGGGGGTTCCATAAATCCTTGACGGGTTATCTGGATTGTAATGATGATTGTCGGAGCGGCGATGCTTTGCTGTTTCGCTTATTCATGGGATAAAAAGTCCAAATTGAAGAAGGCAAGGTGGGTTTTTCTGCCCTTGGCGGTCATTTGCTTTACTTTGGTGGCAGGCGCCAATAGTAAGGATAAAGGTCTGCTCCCGTCCGGTACTGAAACGGCTTCAGAAGAGAATGCTATTTCTGATACATCAAAAGAATCATCAAATGCGGTTGAATCGCTGGACGGCAACATATTCAGAGGAACATTTGTTGCAATTATTATATGAGATAATACTAGATATACAGCCATTGTATCCATAGTGATATGCGCGAATTCGCTTGCCATCTCCTTCCAACCGCCTTCCGCCCCCCTTCGCAAGCTGCCGGTCAGCAAGGCGGAAGGGGAAGCCGAAGGCACGAGGCTCCTGCAGGGACGGCGTGGAAATTTGTCGCGTGGCCAAACCCGCCTGTAGAAAATGTGAGTATTTAAGAGCCTGGCCCGCTGCAAGGGTCAGCAGGAAAAGAAGGGGGTCCCGACGGGCGCCGCAGCGGTCCGTAGACCGGCAGGGCGGCCGGCGGGATTCCCTTCTTTTCCGCGGAATTCGTCCGGCCGGCTCTTGCTAAGTCACATTTTCGAAGGCGACAGCAGGGCCTCTTCTAATTCGGGCAGGAGGACCAGCAGGAGCGAGGGCCGCCCGGCCTTTCTGAAAACAAGGCAGCGAAGCGACACGGAAAGGGCCGGGCCGCGTCGTGGGCCTATGGCTTGTTTCACTGCAAAAGTCCAACACCCGGTCAACAAACTTTGGGCCTATAGGTTCTGGCAAGACAAAAGGCCGCCAGACTGCCTGCTGCTCTTGGGCATATAGCTTGTTTCACTGCAAAAGTCCAACACCAAGTCAACAAACTTTGGACCTATAGGCTCAGGCAAGACAAAAATCCGCCGATGTCTTGGCTGTCTTGGGCTTATGGCTTGATTCAGAACAAAAGGCCGCCCGGTTTTCGCCGGACGGCCTTTTCAAGAACATAAAGAATTTTCAATTCTGCGCAGCTTACTTCGCAAACGTCTCCATGACAGCCTCTCCGAGCTCGTCCATGAGAGACCGGCTGTCTTCGAGGGACTTGCCCTTGACTCCGAAGTAGAACTTGATCTTGGGCTCCGTGCCGGACGGGCGGATGCAGCACCATGCGTTGTCTGAGAGAGAATAATATAAAACATTCGACTTGGGAAGCCCTGTCGTACCCTTCTCTCCGGTTGTGAGGTCGACCTTCTCGTCTGTCTCGTAGTCCGCAACGGAAAGGACATCCCAGCGGGCAAGCTTCTTGGGCGGGTTCTTCCGGTCCTTCTCCATCAGGGCTTTCATTTCGGCGGCCCCGTTCTCGCCCTTCATGGTGACGGACTTCTGCCCCTCGAGGTAGTAGCCGTACTTTTCGTAGATGTCGATCATGGCATCCCAGAGGGTCTTGCCCTTGCTTCTATAGAAGGCTGCGGCTTCGCAGAGGAGCATGCAGGCAACGACAGCGTCCTTGTCGCGGGCGTAGGTCCCGGCCAGGCAGCCGTAGGATTCCTCCATGCCGAAGACATAATGATAGGTGTGGTTCTGCTCGAAGAGCTTGATCTGCTCGCCGATGTACTTGAAGCCGGTCAGAACCTCGATGCACTTGATGTCGTAGTCCGCAGCGATGGCCTTGACCAGGTCACTTGTAACGATTGTTGTGACGGCGGCCGGATACATGGGAAGGGTCCCGTTTTCCTTGTGCTCCCGGATCAGGTATTCCATGATGAGGGAACCGGACATATTGCCGGTGAAGGAATGCCATTCGCCGGTCTTCCCGTCCTTGGCCCAGACGCCGAGACGGTCGGAATCGGGGTCTGTCGCAAGAATAACATCCGCGTCCACCTTCTCTGCCAGCTTCCGGGCCAGGTCATAGGCCTCGGGCAGCTCGGGGTTGGGGTAGGGAAGGGTCGGGAAGTTGCCGTCCGCAGCTTCCTGCTCTTCTACAACATAGACATTGTCAAAGCCGATTTCCTTCAGGACCCGGCGGACAGAGAGGTTGCCGGCCCCGTTGAAGGGGGTGTAGACAATCTTCATGGAAGGGGCCTGCTGGCGGACAATCTCGGGATGGATCTGCTGCTTCTTGACCTCAGCGATGTAGGCGTCGTCAACCTTCTGCCCGATAGTAATGTAAAGCCCCGCAGCCTTGGCGGCGTTTTTGTCCATGGTCTTCACCTGGTCGAAGGACGTGACAGCTGCGACGCAGTCCATGATGCCGGTGTCGTGGGGAGGAGTGATCTGGGCCCCGTCTTCCCAGTAGACCTTGTAGCCGTTGTATTCGCGGGGGTTGTGGGAGGCCGTAATATTGATGCCGGCGATGCAGCCTAAGTAGCGGACCGCAAAGGAAAGCTCAGGCGTGGGCCGGAGCGTATCGAAGCGGTAGGTCTTGATGCCGTTGGCGTTCAGGACCAGAGCGGCTTCCGTGGCAAATTCCGGCGAGAAGTTCCGGGAGTCGAAGGCAATGGCCACACCCTTGTCCTCGCCGTGATTCTTTACAATATAATTCGCAAGGCCCTGGGTAGCCTGGCGGACCGTGTACTTGTTCATGCGGTTCGTCCCGGCGCCGATGACGCCGCGGAGGCCGGCCGTTCCGAATTCGAGGTTCCGGTAGAAGCGGTCCTCGATCTCCGCCTTGTCATCTTTGATGGCCTCGAGCTCTTTTTTCGTCTCCTCATCGAAGTAGGGGTCCGTGCACCACAGTCTGTACTGCTCCATTGCGTCCATATCCCGACAGCTCCTTTCAAAGCATATATTGATGGGTGAAACTGCCTATAATTCTAGCACAGAAACCGTTGAATTTATAGCAAAATGTCAGATTGGCGCCGCATGTAAGAAAGAAGTGAAAAAGAGATCTAAGCTCGACGGGCAGCCCAAGGACATGGGCGGTAAATGCAAGAAAGAAGTGAAAAAGAGACCTAAGCTCGGTGGGCAGCCCAAGGACATGGGCGGTAAATGCGAGAAAGAAGTGAAAAAGAGACCTAAGCTCGACGGGCAGCCCAAGGACATGGGCGGTAAATGCAAGAAAGAAGTGAAAAAGAGACCTAAGCTCGACGGGCAGCCCAAGGACATGGGCGGTAAATGTAAAAAAGAAGTGAAAAAGAGACCTATGCTCGACAGGCAGCCCAAGGACATGGGCGGTAAATGCAAAAAAGAAGTGAAAAAGAGACCTAAGCTCGGTGGGCAGCCCAAGGACATGGGCGGTAAATGTAAAAAGGCAAGGCAAAAGAGCCCGCACCCCCGCAGCAACTTCCATAGTGCGATGCGACTAAGCTCTGGCAGCGCCTCTGGCTTGCCAATCGCTAAGTCGCCCTGTACCGTCAGCAGTAAGCTTCCAGCTTCGCTGAAAGCTTACTGCTGACATGCCGCGCTTGAGACAACCTAAGGGCTATAGAAAGGAGTAGCCCCGGTAAGCTGCGCTGCTTACCGGGGCCGTTTGTGAAGAAACATATTGTGTTCTACGTCGAAGCGAAGAACCGATGATAATAGGGAGGAGGGAGGATCGGTGGTGTCTCTTCGTCTTCGATAATGATAATATAGCAGGATTTCGTGAAAAAATAAAGGGGTGTTTGTGAAATACTTGTGAACTCTTCCTAAAAAAATTATAAACAGGTAGAGGATATGAGGGCTTCTTTCTTTGCTTTCGAAAGCTTCTTGATGGCGGCCTCCCTCTTCATGGCCTCGCTCTTTGTGGCAAAGGCTTCATAATAGGCCAGTTCCACAGGCAGGTGGGAGCGGGTGTATTTCGCCCCCTCTCCCGATGCGTGCTTTTTCAGGCGCTTTTCGAGGTCGTCCGTGTAGCCCGTGTAGAGGCTGCCGTCCCCGCAGCGGAGCATATATGTGAAATACCGGGCCTTATCCGGCGAAGTCTCTGCATTCATGAAACTTTTTAATCTGAACCGACAAATCCCTTTTCCCATTATCGTTTACTATAACACTTTCTTTTCGGTATATGCTATAATAATTCTGCATTATGGATTTTTTTAGTTTTCGTAAACATTCGCACGGGCGGCTTCAAGGGGGATCCGTCCGAGGATAAGTGTTTTACATTATTCATGCGAAGGGGAAATTCAAGTCAGAACGATTTTGGGGAGCCGGCCAATGGAAAAGCTGCGAAAATTTTTTAATACGAGGCGGAGGAGCTTTCTTTCTCTGATCGTTGTCATCGCCTGCTGCCTGCTGGCCGTGGTTTTCGTCCGCCTGTCCCTGCAGAGCCCGGCCAGGGAAAGGGACACCAATCTCGTCCGTTCCTTCCAGGAGGGTTGGGAAACGGTCGGCGGCGCCCGGGTCGATATGCTGCAGTTCTTTGATATCCGTTCCACAGGAATCCGCGGTACCATTCAGGTCTACAAGAAGCTCCCTTCCACGATTACGGACGGGGACAGCCTCAATATCGAGTCCCGCTTCGTGAACTTCACCGTTCAGGTCAGCGGGGACGAGCTCTATTCCTATCAGCTGGATCCGGGCTTTGCCGGCAGCGTCATGGATACGGCCTACCACCATATCCCCCTGACCCCTGAAATGGCCGGCCGGCAGCTGGAAATTCTGGCGGAGAACAACGGCGGCACGGCCCGCATGCGCTTCCAGAATATTGCCATCGGCCCTTCTTCCATCTATATTCAGAATATGTTTCTCGAGAAGGGCCTCCCGGCCATGATTGCCATCTTCGTCATCATGACCGGTTTCATCGGCCTCATCAATGACGTCTCCCAGAAGTATCTGAAATACCGCTACAGCCGGGTCGCCCTTCATATGACCGGCATTCTGGCGGGTTTCTGGGTTCTTTTCGAATCCTCCCTTCCCGTCCTCATTATGCCCTATGCGGCGGACGTCCTGACTGTGGCGAAATACCTGGTCCTCATGGCCATGCCCTATCCTGCCTTCAATTTCGTGGCTTCCATCCTCCCCCACAAGAACGACTCCTGGTCCATCGCCCTGCTGGTCCTGGATATCATTTCCATAGTGGCCTCCCTGGGCCTGACCGCCTCCGGGACCCTCGAGTGGCATGAGTGCCTCTTTTTCTTCTATATAATGGTCCTCTTCGTGGTCATTGTTGTGGCAGAGCTGACGATATCATCCTTCTCGGATGCGTCCACGGAGCACAAGCCTGTGGACATAGACTGGGTCATCTTCGCAGGCGCCATTACCTGCATGGTCAGCGTGGCCTTCGACGCCATCTACTTCATCAGCAATTCTTCAAAGACCACGGACGCCCCGACGTCCACCTGGGCCCTCCTTACGACGGTGGTTCTGACCATTGTGGATACGGAGCTGGAGGCCAGGAAGCATCTGGCCGACACCGGCTATCTCCTGAACGAGCGGGACAAGGCCTACACGGACCAGCTGACGGGCCTTCTGAACCGGACAGCCTATGAGCGGGATTCCGACACCCTGCGCGACAATTTCTCCAGGGATACCCTGAGCGGGAACTCCTACCTGGACTCCCACTTCGACCTGTTGATCGCATATTTTGATATTAATAATTTCAAACATGTCAACGATACCCTTGGCCACGATGTGGGCGACAAGGTCATCCAGGCCGCAGGAAGCCTCCTTCAGAAGGCCTTTGGCCCCTACGGGAATGTCTACCGGGTCGGCGGCGACGAGTTCGCGGCGACAATCACGGGGGACGACCTGGACCGGAAGTACGGGAAGGCCCTGCACAATCTCCGCATGCTGGAGGACGACTGGAACGGAAGCACGAAGCTGGGCATCACCCTGAAGATTGCCTCCGGCTCGGCAAAGCTGTCGACCACCGAGTCAGGGACCATCCACGAGGTCCTGAAGAATGCCGACAACGACATGTACATCCACAAGGCCGAGATGAAGAAGGCCGACCCCGCCCAGGTCCGCGGGGCATGAGCGATGTACTCGCCAAAATTGATTACCGCAAGGCTTCGTTGCTTCGCAACTCCCGCCTTGCTTCCTCAGCTCCCGCTCCCGTGGCACTTCGTCCCACTTCGCGGTCGCTGAGGGGCGCGCCATTAAGTCACCACCCACGGCAAATAAATCTGCCGTGGATGGTGACTTTTGGCTCTGTAATCATATAAGGCGTCCGGAGCGTTCCGGGCGCCTTTCTTGCAGCAAAACAAAATGCCGGGAAAGCCTGAGGCAGCGAAAATTCAGGCAGGAGGCATATAGCCTGCGGCAGCAAAAATTCAGGCAAGAGAAATATAGCCTGCGGCAGCGAAAGCTCGGGCAGGAGAAATATAGCCAATGGCAGCGAAAGTTCAGGCAGGAGAAATATAGCCTGAGGCAGCGAAAGCTCGGGCAAGAGGCATAATCACGAAAAAGCCGGGGCAGGAATTTTCCTGTCCCGGCTCTTCTATAATACGGAGACGCAGGGATTCGAACCCTGGTACCGCTTGTGGCGGTAAACGCATTTCGAGTGCGCCTCGTTATGACCGCTTCGATACGTCTCCAAAAATAATGCCTTCACCGGAAAGCCCTTCGTGTATGAAAAGTGCCGCCCGGCGAAAATGCGTGAATAATTATACTGTAGAAAGATGTGCTTTGTCAAACGCCAAATGAAAATTTGTTCCCGGTCACGGGGAAATGCAGTTTGTCAAATCATTCTTCAAAAACAAGGCCTGAAACAATGCCCAGGCGGGGGAGAAATGCAAAAATCACCCGGAAATTCTCCGCGCCTCTATTGGCTGAAATTCCAGGCGGGGGTGAAATGCAAAAATCGCCCGAAAATTCCCTGCCCTACTTCCGGCTGAAATTCCAGGTGGGGGAGAAATGCAACACGACGCCCTATAGTTCCGGCATCCAGGAGAGCCGACACGCAATGTGTGCACCTATTCCCTCATGATATTGATCTTGTAGGGGAGAAATGCAAAAATCGCCCGGAAATTCCCCGCGCTTCTATTGGCAGGAATTCCAGGTAGGGGACAAATGCAAAACGACGCCCTATAGTTCCGGTATCCAGGAGGGCCAGCACGCAATGTGTGCACCCATTCCCTCATAATATTGATCCCGTAGGGGAGAAATGTAAAAATCGCCCGGAAATTCCCCGCACATCTTCCGGCAGGAATTGCAAGTAGGGGAGAAATGCAAAAATCACCCGAAAATTCCCTGCCCTACTTCCGGCAGGAATTGCAAGTAGGGGAGAAATGCAAAACGACGCCCCATAGTTCCGGTATCCAGGAGAAGCGGCACGCAACGCGTGCATCTACTCTCTCATGATATTGATCTTGTAGGGGAGAAATGCAAAAATCGCCCGGAAATTCCCCGCCCTACTTCCGGCTGAAATTCCAGGCGAGGGAGAAATGTAAAAATCGCCCGGAAATTTCCCGCACCTCTATTGGCTGAAATTCCAGGCGGGGGAGAAATGCAAAACGACGCCCTATAGTTCCGGCATCCAGGAGAGCCGGCACGCAATGCGTGCACAAATTCTCTCATGTCACTAATCTTGTAGGGGAGAAATGCAAAAATCGCCCGGAAATTCCCCGCGCCTCTATTGGCTGGAATTCCAGGTAGGGGAGAAATGCAAAAATCGCCCGGAAATTCCCCGCGCCTCTATTGGCTGGAATTCCAGGCGGGGGAGAAATGCAAAACAATGTCCTATAGTTCCGGCATCCAGGAGAGCAAGCACGCAATGCGTGCACTCATTCCCTCATGATATTGATCTTGTAGGGGAGAAATGCAAAAATCGCCCGGAAATTCCCCGCGCCTCTATTGGCTGAAATTGCAAGTAGGGGAGAAATGCAAAAATTTCTCTGCTTATTCCAAATTGGAATAGACAGGATATTGCATGAAAAGGGGGCTGTGAAAATGTCACAGCCCCCTTGGCGTTCACATGATTTCCGACCGGACTTTCCCGACGGAAATATAATTGTTCACAAGGGCGTTGACGTCCGTGCCTTCTTCTGCAAGGCTTCCGGGAATGGCTGTCCCCGCATTCCAGAGCAGGGCCTCCTCTCCGGGGGCAAGTGCAGCCAGGCGTTTCGGCACTTCCGGATCTGTGAAGGCCCCGTTCGTGCCTCTTCCCGGTTTTCCGGCTTTATGGCTCACCAGGGTCCGGGCCCCGTCTACAGCCGCCTTTTCCATAGCCGCCACGTCGCCCATCTTCTGGTCCTGCAGGAAGAAACCGTCCCAGATCAGCTGCATCCCCGCCGGCCGGCAGTCGTAGCGGATTCCTTTACACTCATCTATTGAACAGTTCGGAAAATTCACATTCCAGATGCCGTCCGTCAGCGGCTTTTTCGTCAGTTCCTCCATCAGGGGCAGGAGATATTTCCGCGCCAATGAAAGGTCGGCCCCCTTGTCCACGGACCAGGCAATGGCCGGAATCTCGTGCATCAGGGCTTCTTCTGCAGCCCCGACCGTTCCCGAGTAGGCCACGTCGTAGCCGGCATTGTAGCCATTATTAATGCCTGAAAATACGAAGTCCGGCTCGTCGTCTATCAGGAGGGCGGAAAGGCCGACCTTGACGCAGTCCGCCGGCTTGCCGTCGCAGGAATAGGCGGTGATTCCGCCCGCCGGCTTGCCATCGCAGGAATAGGCAGTGATTCTGTCCGCCGGCTTGCCGTCGCAGGAGTAGGCGGTGATTCCGCCCGCCGGCTTGCCGTCGCAGGAGTAGGCGGTGATTCCGTCCACAGGATAGTCAACCCTTTTTACAGTCAGGGGCCGTCCCAGCGTCATGCCCTGGGACATGCCGCTCATCTGGGTCTCCGGCGCCACGATCGTGACGCGGCCCAGCTTAGCAGCAGTTTCCGCCAGCAGGGCCAGATTCGCCGACTGTATCCCGTCGTCATTTACAAGAAGGATGTGCATGATTCATCTCTCCATAACAGGCGGCAGGCTCCAAAAGGGGTCTGCCGCCTGAATTTCTACAATTCCGTCCTGCCCTCGAAAGCTCTGAGCAGGGTCACTTCGTCTATGTATTCAATGTCGCCGCCGACAGGGACGCCGGAGGCGATGCGGGTCACCTTGATGCCGGTGGGCTTGATGAGGCGGGAGATGTACATAGCCGTTGTCTCGCCTTCCAGGGAGGAGTTCGTCGCGATGATGACCTCATCCACATCCCCCTCCAGGCGCTTCATGAGCTCCTTCAGGCGGATGTCCGCCGGTCCTATGCCCTGCATGGGGGAGATTGCCCCGTGGAGGACGTGGTAGACCCCTTCGTATTTCCCGGTCTTCTCGTAGGCCGCCATGTCCCGGCTGTTTTCCACCACCATGATCTGTTTATGATTTCTTTTCGGATTTGAGCAGATGGGACAGGTTTCCGAGTCCGTCAGGGTGCAGCAGACCTTGCAGTAGTGGACATTCGTGCGGGCGGACACCAGGGTATCCGCCATATGCTTCACGTCGTCTGCAGGCATGTTCAGGATGTGGAAGGCCAGACGCTGGGCCCCCTTCTCCCCTATGCCGGGCAGCTTCTGCAGCTCCCCTATGAGATTTCCGATTTCCTTGCTGTAGTACTCCATATCAGAACGGCATTCCGCCGAGGCCGCCGAGGCCGCCGGAGGCAGCGCCCATGGCCTTCTTCTGGGCTTCATCGACCTGCTTCAGGGCCTCGTTCATGGCTGCCACAATCAGGTCCTGCAGCATCTCGACATCATCGGGGTCCACAGCCTCAGGGGCAATCTTCACGGCCTTCACTTCCTTGTCACCGGAAACCGTGACCTCCACTGCATTTCCGCCGGCCGTTGCCGTGAACTCCTGCTCGGAGAGATTTGCCTGGGCTTCTTCCATCTCCCGCTGCATCTTCTGGGCCTGCTTCATGAGATTCTTCATATTGCCGGGCATTCCGCCCCCCATGCCGCCCATATAGCCGCCTCTTTTTGCCATTTCTCTGTCCTCCTGAAATTATTGTTGTTTTCGTCAAAAGTGGTTACCGCAGGGCTTCATTGCTTCGCAATTCCCGCCCTGTCTCCGCTCACGCTTCGCTGCTCCGGTCGGGCGTAATACAGACGTCTACCGGACGTTCTGCGCCGTGCAGCCTGTCTCCGCTTCGCGGTCGCTGAGGGGCGCGTCATTAAGTCATTCGCCCACCGGCAAATGAATTTGCCGTGGGGGATGGCTTTTGGCGCTGTAATCACATTATTCATCTCCAAAGTCTTCCACCGTGACCTCCATGCCGACGGAGCGGCCGAACTTCTGGATCAGGTCCTCGTACTCGTCCGCCGCCTTGTGGCCGGATTCCATGAGCTTCAGCTTGACCGGAATCTCCTTGCCGACCGCCTGGCTGAAGGCCCCTTCCACCCGCTTCTGATTTTCGGGCTCAACCAGCTGATTGTACGCGACAGAATTCTCTGCGTCAAATACAATCAAAAGACACCCGTCGTCGTCCAGGGTCGGGGTCCCCTGCTTCAGGGCCGCCTTGAAGAGGCCGGAGATCAGGCTCAGGGCCTGATTCCAGTTGTCTATGAGCTTCTGTATGTCCTCCGGAGCCGCGTCCGGAAGCTTGTGGCGCTTGACCGGGGCAGGGACCGCAGATGCTGTCCCTCCTGCTGCCTGAGACATTGCATTGGCGCCTGCCGGCGCCGCCGGGACAAGGCCGGTCGCAATCTCCGTCTCGATTTTCCCGACCCTATCGACAAGGGAATCGTAGTCCTTCTCCATCTCGGGCTTGCAGAGTTTGATGATCGCAACTTCCGTCAGCACCCTCTTCTGGGTCGCGAAACGGAGGCGGTCGGAGAGGGCGCTCATCACGCGGATATAGCGGAGGATGACGGGGCTTTCGACCATGTCCGCTTCCTCTTTGAGGACAGCCATATTGTCCGAAGACATGCCCAGGACCTCTTCATTTGTCTCTCCGCCCTTCACCAGGAGGAGGTTCCGGAGGTACCAGACGAAGTCGTTTACGAACTGGGTCAGCTCCCGGCCCTCGAGAAGGACATTATCAATGACGGAAAGGGCATCCGTAATATTTCCGCCCCTTACCGAGCGGAAAAGCCTGGAAAACTCGGCAGTGTCCACGGCACCCAGGACGGACAATACATTATCATAAGTGAGCGTCTGCCCCAGATAGAAGGCGATGCACTGGTCGAGAAGGGACAAAGCGTCCCGCATGGAGCCGTCCGCGGCCTTCGCGATGTAGCGGATGGCCTTTTCCTCGGCCTGTACGCCCTCCTTTTCGGTCAGTTCCGTCAGCCGGGCCGCGATCGTGTCAATGGAAATCCGGTGGAACTCGTAGCGCTGGCAGCGGGAGAGGATGGTCTGGGGAATCTTGTTCACCTCGGTGGTCGCCAGGATGAAGATGACGTAGGAAGGCGGCTCCTCAAGGGATTTAAGAAGCGCGTTGAATGCCCCCGACGAGAGCATATGCACCTCATCAATAATATAAACCTTGTACTTTCCCTGCGACGGGGGATATTCCATCCCGCTGATGATTTCCCGGATATTGTCAACGCCGTTATTGGAAGCGGCATCGAGCTCGAGGACATCCATGGAATTTCCGTCCGTGATGGACGTGCAGGAAGGGCACTCGTTGCAGGGATTCCCTTCTTCGTCCCGGTGCTCGCAGTTCACGGCTTTGGCGAAGATCTTCGCCACCGTAGTCTTTCCGGTACCTCTGGTGCCGGTGAAGAGATAGGCGTGGCCGATCCGGTCCGTCTTCAGCTGGTTCTCCAGGGTCCGCACGATATGGTCCTGCCCCTTCACGTCCGAAAAGACCTGGGGGCGGAATTTTCTATATAAGGCTAAATATCCCACGTTTGACCTCATTCTGTTCTGTGCTGCTGCGAAAACAATACCACATGCCGCCGCAGATTTCCACAGAACACAAGGCACGCGCTGCGTATGCAGCGCGTGCCGGCATGGAAGACTATATTATTATTATTCTCAATCACCAAAAGAGATTCCCATCCGCTTGACCTCAGCGATCATGCTGGACTTGGGATCCACCATCTTCAGCTTCCCGGCGACATCCGCGAGGGGAACAAGCTTCGTGTCGCCGTTTACCATGGCGACCATATTGCCGTAGTCCCCGTCCATGATGGCGCCTGCTGCCGCGGAGCCGAGTCTCGAGCAGAGGACCCGGTCGTAAGGGCAGGGGCTGCCGCCTCTCTGGGTGTGGCCGGGCACCGTGACACGGCACTCCGTCCCGGTCTCTTCCGTGATCATCTGGGCAAGCTTATATGAGACGGTCGGGTGCACTTCCTGGGCCATCTTCGCCTTCAGCTCCTTTTTCGAGAGCTTGGCGTCTTCCTTCGAAATGGCCCCTTCCGCAACGGCCAGAATCGTGAAGCCTTTGCCGGCCTTGTGGCGCTTCTCGATGGCGTCAAGGACCTTCTTGCTGCTGTAGGGAATTTCAGGCAGGAGAATAATGTCGGCCCCGGAGGCAACGCCGGCGTAGAGGGTCAGCCAGCCGACTTTATGGCCCATGACTTCCACAATGAAGATGCGGTTGTGGCTGGACGCTGTCGTATGGATGCAGTCAATGGCGTATGAGGCGACATTTACGGCGCTGTAGAAGCCGAAGGTGATGTCGGTCCCGTAGATATCATTATCAATAGTCTTGGGAAGATGAATAATGTTCAGTCCCTCTTCCCTGAGGAGATTGGCCGTCTTCTGGGTCCCGTTGCCGCCGAGAATTACAAGGCAGTCCAGCTTGTGCTTCTTATAATTCTTCTTCATGGCCTCGACCTTGTCCAGGCCGTTCTCATCGGGCACCCGCATGAGCTTGAAGGGTTGGCGGGAGGAGCCGAGGATGGTTCCGCCCTGGGTCAGGATCCCGGAGAAGTCCGAAGCCGTCAGCTGCCGGTAATTGTCATAGATCAGGCCCCTGTAGCCGTTGTAGAAGCCGAAGATCTGCAGGTCCTTGACATTGTTCGAAAGGCCTTTTACCACGCCCCGCATTGCCGCATTCAGGGCCTGGCAGTCCCCGCCGCTAGTAAGCATTCCGATTTTCATGCCGCATCTCCTTTGCAATATTCTTTTTTCGCCTCGCCCCTCCGAAACACGACTCTATTCTATCATTCTTTTTCCTGTTTGCGTGAAAAATATGGAGCTGGTACTAAATCATGAGAGAATTGATGCACGCAATGCGTGCCAACCCTCCGGGATACTGGAACTATAGGGCGTTGTTTTGCATTTCTCCCCCGCCTGGAATTTCGGCCGGAGGAAGTGTAGGGAATTTTCGGGCGATTTTTGCATTTGTCCCCCACCTGGAATTCCAGCCGGAGGAAGTGTAGGGAATTTCCGGGCGATTTTTGCATTTGTCCCCTACAAGATCAATATCATGAGAGAGTTGGTGCACGCGTTGCGTGCCGGCTCTCCGTGATACCGGAACTATAGGGCGTTGTTTTTCATTTCTCCCCTGCCTGGAATTCCAGCCGGAGGATGTGTGGGAAATTCCGGGCGATTTTTGCAT
>JAZASQ010000042.1:0-14326 GCA_036343235.1 Lachnospiraceae bacterium | reverse complement strand
TGAACCGGATGTAAGATAGTCGTCGGGAGTAGCGGCGTAAACAATACGCACGCATTGCGTGTATAGTGGCCGACACTTGAGCGGGCACCGGCGTGAATCATGCGCACGCATTGCGTGTAAGATACGTTAAATTGGTCTCAATATCTATATTTCTGGGCAAATACCGCCCATATCAGACTGCTTTCGGAAGGAGGCAAGTCACCGGGGCCTGAGTTTTGGGCAAATACCGCCCATGTCAGGCAGCTTTCGGAAGGAGGCAAGTCACCGGGGCCTGAGTTTTGGGCAAATACCGCCCATGTCAGGCTGATTTCAGAAGGAGGCAAGTCACCGGAGCCTGAGTTTTGGGCAAATACCGCCCATGTCAGGCAGCTTTCGGAAGGAGGCAAGCCACCGGGGCCTGAGTTTTGGGCAAATACCGCCCATGTCAGGCAGCTTTCGGAAGGAGGCAAGCCACCGGGGCCTGAGTTTTAGGCAAATGCCGCCCATGTCAGGCAGCTTTCGGAAGGAGGCAAGTCACCGGGGGCTGAGTTTTGGTCAAATACCGCCCATGTCAGGCTGGTTTCGGAAGGCGGCAGGCGTCACCGGGGGCTGAGTTTTGGGCAAATACCGCCCAAGTCAGGCTGCTTTCGGAAGGAGGCAAGTCACCGGAGCCTGAGTTTTGGGCAAATACCGCCCAAGTCAGGCTGCTTTCGGAAGGAGGCAAGTCACCGGGGGCTGAGTTTTGGTCAAATACCGCCCATGTCAGGCTGGTTTCGGAAGGCGGCAGGCGTCACCGGAGCCTGAGTTTTGGGCAAATGCCGCCCAAGTCAGGCTGCTTTCGGAAGGAGGCAAGTCACCGGGGCCTGAGTTTTGGGCAAATGCCGCCCAAGTTTCCGCTTTTCAAGAATGAGAAAAAAAGATATACTGCAAATAGTTAGTGCAGAGGAGAAGCAATAATGCCGGAAGTCGGAAAATACCAGGAACTTAAGATTTCAAGAAAGACCGACTTCGGCGTATACCTGACGGACGGGAGGGGGGAAGTCCTGCTTCCCAAACGCTATGTCCCGGAGAATGCCTCTCTCGGCGACCGCCTCAGGGTTTTTGTATATCTCGACTCCGAGGACAGGCCCGTGGCAACGACGGAGGAAGTTCCCCTGACGCTGGGCGGTTTTGCTGCCCTAAAGGTTAAGGAAGTGGCGAAAATCGGAGCCTTCCTTGACTGGGGCCTGCCCAAGGATCTTTTCCTTCCATATGCCGAGATGACGGAGCGTCCCAAGGCCGGAGACACGATTCTGGTCCGCCTGTATAAGGACAAGAGCGGCCGCCTGTCCGCCTCCATGAAGGGGCTTTATGACCTGCTTTCCACCCGGTCTCCTTATCAGAGGAACGATGATGTGAAGGGGCGGATTTATGAGTTCGGACATGATTTCGGGGTCTTTGTGGCTGTTGATGACCGCTATTCAGCCATGTTGCCCCGGCATGAGAAAACAGACGCAATGCATATAGGACAGCTGGTTTCCTGCCGGGTGGCGAATGTCAAGGAGGACGGAAAGCTGGACCTAACCATGCGGGACAGACCGGAAGTCCAGAGGGAAGTGGACGAAGAAGCCCTGCTCTCTTTAATAGAAGAATACGGGGGCGTACTCCCCTTTACAGAGAAGGCCACGCCCGATGTGATTCAGCGGGAAACCGGTCTTTCCAAGGCTGCCTTCAAGCGGGCCATTGGAGGTCTATATAAAAAGCGGCTTATCACGCTTGAGGACGGAAAGATCCGGAAGGCCTGATGACTGAAAACTTCGGCATGAGAAAGTTCGGCAGGCAGGACTGTAAAGATTTTTGAAAGCCTCTATCTGTTCTACAAGATTCCTTTTACCGATATAATATTCAGTGTTTAGAAGCTTCCTATTGGAACGATATTTACAAAATTTACGGAAGGAAGGAAAGAAATGGAAAAACAGGAAGTAGTTACAGCAAAGGCCCCTGCGGCCATCGGACCCTATTCTCAGGCCATTGTTGCCGGGGACTTCGTCTTCACGAGCGGGGTCATTCCGGCCGATGCCAAGACCGGCATCATTCCTGCATCTGTGGATGAGCAGTTCATGCGGGCCCTGCACAATCTCCGGGAAGTCCTTGTAGCTGCCGGATCCGACCAGGACCACGTCATCCGGACCACGGTCTACATGAAGGACCTCAAAAACTTCGACCGCTTCAACGAGCTCTATGGCAAGATGTTCCACAACAAGCCCCTTCCGGCCCGCTCCTGTGTTCAGGTAGCTGCCCTTCCCAAGGATGTGGAGTGCGAAATCGAAGCCACAGCCCTGCTACTTCCCGAGAAGCCGGCAGAGGGGTGAAAGAAACAGGCTATTTTGCAAATGACATCCCTTTTCCGGGATCAGTTGATACAAAATGCTGACGTTTTTGCAAATGACATCCCCTTTTAGGAGCAATAGGTTGCAAATGACCGTTGTTTCTGTAAATGACATCCCTTTTGGGAGCTGAATGCCGCAAATGGCTGCGATTTCAGCAAATGACATCCATTCCAGAAAAAATAACCCCCCGCAGCGCTGCGCGCTGCGGGGGGTTCGCATTCTGTAAGGGTCCGTTCAACCCGTGGAAGTGTGTGCGGTCACACGCTCATGTCGAAATGCTTTCCGACATTGGGGTCAAGCGAAGGGGCAGGGGCCTGGGCAATCATGCCGACCGTGCTGGCTGCCATCTGCTTGTCTGAAGCCAGAGACTTCGAAAGCATCGCTACGCCAACTGCATTCTGTGTGCTGCTGGTCGAAAGACCGGATGCACTCATCGAAACACCTGCAAGATTCATGGGGCTTCACCTCCGATTCCAAAGACAAATGAATGCTGCGTCTTCTTACCCGCATTATGGCACGGCCCACGACTCTTTTCAAGTAAAATATATTACAATTCAGCACAGAACATAAAAAAGCGTTGAGTACTTGCATTCATAAGCTTTTTTATCTTCTGTGGCCTGGCGGTGAAGCCGCCCTGAACCGCAAATAAAGGGGAATTCGAAGAATTCCGAGTGATTTGCGGTTCTGAATATGAAAATCTTGTGAACTTCTCACTATTTATTGTATACTTGGGCAGGAATATCTTTTGAAAACCGCGGAGCGCATCAGGTTGCCGGGGCAACGGAACGGGCCTTTCCGTCCGGTGTAAAAATGGCATATCATTGGACCGGAGAGAAAGGGGAATGAAAATCATGGCAGAAATATACGACACAATCATCATCGGAAACGGACCGGCGGGGCTTACGGCAGCAATATACGCAGTGCGTGCCGGATTTAAAACGCTGGTGGTTTCGGACAACCCCATGGGCGGCGGGCAGATTGCCACGACCTATGAAGTCGCAAACTATCCCGGCCTCAACGGCATCGGGGGCAGTGAACTCGGCGAGAAATTCGAAGAGCATGCAAAGGCCCTGGGGGCGGAGTTTCTGACTGCCCGTGTTTCTTCTATAGAAGCGGGTCCTTCAGCAGAGGAGAAAAATCCGGGTTCCGGAGAAGGCAGTGAAGAAGCCGGAGAGGGCGGCTCTGCGGCAGCTGCAGCCGGCGGGGCAGCTGCCGCGGCCTCCGGAAAGGCAAAGAGCCTGAAGGCTGTCATCACGGACAAGGGTCCCCTTCAGACCAGGACCGTCGTGATTGCCACGGGGGCGGACCATCGGAAGCTGGGCGTGCCGGGCGAGACGGAACTTACCGGCAGCGGGGTTTCCTACTGCGCCACCTGCGACGGGGCCTTTTTCAGGAACAAGGTCGTAGCAGTTGTCGGCGGCGGGGATGTGGCGCTCGAAGATGCCATCTTCCTGTCCAGGTTTGCTTCGAAGGTTTACATTATTCATAGAAGAGACGAGTTCCGCGGGGCCTATGCCCTGCAGCAGCAGGTCTTTGCCAACGAAAAAATCGAGGTCATCTACGATACAGTGGTGACAGAGGTGACAGGAAAGTTTGCTGTAGAGTCCGTGAAGCTTCACAACAGGAAGATGGAAGAGGATTCAGTCCTTCCCGTGAACGGGGTCTTCATGGCGGTCGGCATCGTGCCAAATCTCGAAAGCATCGAAGGTCTTCCGGAGCGGAATGAAGCAGGCTATATCAAGGCAGGCGAGGACTGCGTGACCAGCATTCCCGGGATTTATGCGGCCGGGGACGTGCGGACGAAGGCCCTCAGGCAGGTGATCACGGCCTGCGCGGACGGGGCAAACGCAGTCACCTCCATTTCCGCATATTTCAATAGAAGCTGAGACTTATACGCAATGCATGCTGAATTTGGCCGAAAAGCTTCGATGATATATGCGACATGAGCACGCAGTGCGTATTTATATAAGAAGAAACTTTTTCATCAGGTGCCGGAAATGAAAGCCGGATGCATACCTGGCGCTTTATATTAGTCATGAATTCCAAGGAGGAAAGCCGTGGCAAAACAGCAGGCAGTCGTTTACGGGGCCGGGGAGAAGGCCGTCAGCGTCAAACGTTCCCTGACGGAGGCGGATATCAGCGTCTCCTACTTCGTTGTCTCTGAAAAGCAGGGCAATCCGACGAATCTCGACGGGCTGCCGGTGCTTTCTGTAGAGGAATTCCTCCGCTTCAGAAAAGACGGAATGCTGACCCTGACTGCGGATCCGGCTGACGGACGCAGCAAGGACCCGGTCGTCTATATCGCCGTACCGGACAGTGAGCAGACGAAGGTGGCGACCTTTCTCCGGGACAATGGCTACACGGAATATATGAAGATAGAGCCCGATTCCTTCGGCAAGATGATGAAGCGTTACTACGAGGGACTCCGGGTCTTTCCTTCCGTCAAGAATATCCCTTCCGACGAGGACCTCGAAAGACGGGCCTTTGTCGCTTCCTGCTGCAATGAGTCCGATGAGTCCGAGACCATTATATTTCACGGCGGGCCCTGGCTCCGGCGGGTGCAGACAGGGGCAGCCCTCGCGAAGAAAAAATTCGGGCTCGGGCCGGACGGGGCCGAGACGGGGACGGTTGTTTATGATAATAAGGGCGAGAACATCTCCTTCATGAACAAGAATTACGGCATGATGACAGCCCTTTACTGGATGTGGAAGAATCTTCCGGAAGAGACGGAAGTCCTGGGCCTGGCCCAGCGGCGGAAGATGCTGGACGTGAAGAAGGCCGAAATCACCCTCCTCCTTCTCAACCAGACGGACGTTATATTGCCCTATCCCATGATTTCCCTGCCCCATCTCGAGGACCACGCGACCGGGAAGATGCTGGCCAGCGACTGGATTGAAGTGAAGAAGGCCCTTCTGGCCGTGCATCCGGACTATGAGGACGAGGCGAAACGGATTCTTGGGAATCAGTACATATATAATAATAATGTCTTTGTGGGCCGGCGGGAGGTTGTCGACGACTACTGTGAGTGGCTCTTCCCTGTCCTGAAACAGGCCCAAAACGCCATAGGAACGAAGAAACCGGAAGAATCCTACCGCTACCTCGAGAAGGCGGCGGAAATTCTCGGCACAATATATTTCATGTCCAATCAGAAGAAGTGGAATATTTCCCATACGACCCTGCTGGCTCGATAGGCATTTTTTTCAAGCCTGTGACTGATTTTGTCCCTGAGGACGGACAGATAATGCATTTTTTTAAAAACAATTACAGAAAATGAAACTTTCTGCCGATATTTATTAAATGAGGCTGAATTTACGGGCTTCCGAGGAGACTTCCTGCGGAAGCCTCTTTTTCTGCCGTCCAAAATTTATCCGCATTGCGTACGGGAAATGGGGCGGAATGCGGCCTGCTTCGGCCCTTTCGGGTTGACAAGCAGCGGGGAGGCTGTTATTATAATTCGGCAACAGTTGTTAATGCTTTTGTAACATTTGTCAATCTTGTTTTAACAAACAGCGAAAAGCAAAGCATTCCTGTACTGCATAGGGCCTTGGGGGAGCAGTACAGCAGCAGGAACGATTTCCAAGGGGGGTCTTTTTAACCGATGAATCGTAACAGAACAGCCAAGCAGGTTTCTTACACGCTCGCAGCGGGCATTATGGCCGGCGCTTCAGCTCTTACCGGAACAGCGGCCCCGCTGGCGGGCGCTTCCGCAGTCCTTAGTTCGGCAAAAGTCGATACCGCTTCCGAAGACGCATCTCAGGCGTCCGGGGTGAATTCCTATTCCACGACAGCCGGCGTTACATCCGTCATTGCCCGGATGGTGGCCAGCGCCAATACCGACGCCGTTGCGAAGATTTCCTCATCCGCTACCGCCCTTGTAGCTGCCGGACAGACAGCTGCAGGTCAGACAGCAATCAGCAGTGCAGTTGCACCCGGAACGGATGCAGCCGCTATGGTTTCCGCTGTGTCGAATGCAGTCGCTGACGGGACTATAGCCGCTGGCGATACAGCAGCAGTTGCAGGCCCTGCTGCGGAAGCAGCCGCTTCCGTTGCTGCAGATGCATCTTCCGATACAGTTCCGGCAGCCGGTCAGACGACTGCAGATACTGCAGCAGCAGGAGGTGCAGGCGCATCCTCCATTTCCACATCTGTTTCTTCCGTGAATACGGACGGAACGGCCGCAGCCGACGCAGAAGCCGCTGCCGCTGCCGCACCCGCATCCGAATTTTCCAATATCGCAGTTTCCCAGGTTTCGAACTATGTGAATGTCCGCTCCGCCGCTTCCGAGGACTCGGCGATTGTCGGCAAGCTGTACAACAATTGCGCGGCGACGGTTGAAGCCACCGAGGGCGATTGGTACAAGATCACATCCGGCAACTGCACAGGCTATGTCAAGAGTGAGTTTGTCGTTGTCGGTGATGAAGCCCTTTCCCGGTCCGTGGGTACCCGCTATGCCACCGTTACCACGGAGACCCTCTATGTCCGCAAGGAACCCTCTACAGAGGCCACCTGCCTCGGCATGGTACCCGGCGGCGACGACCTTGTCGTTACGGATGAGTCCACGAAGGATCAGGGCTGGATCAAGGTTTCTTTCGAAGACGGCGAGGCCTACGTATCCGCTGATTATGTCGAGCTTTCGACTGAATACAATTATGCGGAGACCGTAGAAGAGGAGCAGGCGCGTCTCGAAGCAGAGGAAGCCGAGAAGAAGGCAGCGGCCAAGGCTGCGGAGGAGGCAGTGAAGAAGAATTCCTCCAAGTCTTCGTCCTCTTCCTCCTCATCTTCCTCAGGCTCCAAGTCCTATTCGGCACCTTCGGGCTCCGGCGGAAGCTCTGTTGTCTCTTATGCGAAGCAGTTCGTCGGCAACCCTTATGTTTATGGCGGGACCTCTCTTACGAACGGGGCGGACTGCTCCGGCTTCGTCATGAGCGTTTACAAGCAGTTCGGCGTTTCTCTGCCCCACTCTTCGAGAGCGGACCGGAGCGTCGGCTATGCTGTTTCCACGAGCGACATGCAGCCCGGCGATATTGTCTGCTATTCCGGCCATGTGGCAATCTATGCCGGAAACGGCCAGATTGTTCATGCCCAGAGCAAGAGGACCGGTATTGTCGTATCGAATGTCGGCTCCAGCGGGAAGATTCTTGCAGTACGGCGTATTTTCTGATCAGACTGCGAATGAAATATAAGAGGGGGCTTGCAGCTGCAGCTGCAGGCCTCCTCTTTTACGGTTTTGAAGAAAATCCGGCCGATGCTTCGGTTCAGATCTCTGGCGAATGTTCCGGGCGATGCCTCCGGCCCGGATTTCCGGCCCTTCGTCTCCCGTCTGTAATTCGGTTGAAAAGTCTGAAATGCGGAACTATTTCTATCCGCAGTGCGGATTGTGAAAAGTGACGAATTTGTGAAGGGGGCCTTTTGTCGGCTTCTGAGGGGTTGGGACAGGAGTTATCAACAATTCATCGAAAAAAATCAGGGCCGGTTTTGAGTTGTTGACGGACTTATCGACAATGTGAACAAGTCAGCCCCTCTTTCTCCGAACGGATTTTTTGTGCTTTTTGACAATTTTGCCGGTGTTCTCAAATTTAGGCTTGACTGAGGGGACGGTTTGCACTTGGTAGAAATGAAAAAATTTTACTAGTTTCACTTGCCTGAAGTCTTGGCTTTTTTGTGAAATTGTATTAAACTACTTCATGAACTGTGATTTTTGTACAGATTGAACTCACGAAAATTGTTTATTTTGCCTAGTAGCTTATTGTGGGGGGGACACATGATTTCAAATCAGGTACTGCAGAAAACGGTGGACGGTCTGGGGGAAATCTCGAAAGGGAACTACGCCGTACTTGACAGTGACGGGACTGTACTGGCTTCTACATTTGACGGGGCGGACGAGTATTCGGTCAATGCATCCCAGATAGCGGATTCTCCCGCTGACAGCATGGTCATCGGGGGCAATGAATATGTCAAGGTCAATGATGCCGACCAGCTGGCCTACATCGCCCTGGGCCTCGGTGACGGCAGTGAAGAGGTCACCATGACCCGGATCCTGGCCTTCCAGCTGTCCCAGCTTGTTGTAGCCTACCGGGAGCGCTTTGACCGGGACCAGTTCATCAAGAATCTTCTTTTGGACAATCTCCTTCTTGTCGATATCTACAACCGGTCGAAGAAGCTGCACGTGGACGTGGAAGCCCGCCGGGTGGCCATGGTCGTGGAGATGGGCTTCGAAAAGAGCGGGGATGAGCTTGACCGGGTCCGCTCCGTTATCGGGACGAATCCCCGCGACTTCGTCACGGCAGTGGATGAGCAGAATATTATTATCGTAAAAGACCTCGGTGTGGACGGCGGCAAGGAAGACATCGAGAAGACGGCGCAGACAGTTATTGACGCCTTTTCTGACAATGCAGAAGGCCTTCCTGTCCGGGTATCCTACGGAACCATCGTTGAGGAGATCAAGGAGGTTTCCCGTTCCTACAAGGAAGCCCTTATGGCCCTTGACGTCGGGAAGATTTTCTTCGCGGACAAGAACATCATTGCATATAGTGTCCTCGGCATCGGCCGTCTGATCTATCAGCTGCCCCTGCCCCTCTGCAAGATGTTCATCAGTGAGATTTTCGGGGACAGGTCTCCGGACGACTTCGACGAAGAGACCATTACGACAATCAACAAGTTCTTCGAGAACAGCCTGAATGTCAGTGAGACGTCCCGTCAGCTTTATATTCACAGGAATACCCTCGTCTACCGGCTGGACAAGCTGCAGAGGACGACGGGCCTCGACCTCAGGGTTTTCGATGACGCCATTACGTTCAAGATTGCCCTCATGGTCGTTGAGTACATGAAATATATGGAGGATCAGAGTTTCTGATATGATACGCCTTGAACACGTCAGCAAGACTTATGAGGCCAAGGTGGCGGCCATCACGGACGTGAGTCTGCACATCCGCCCCGGAGAATTCGTCTTCATCGTCGGGGCATCAGGCTCCGGCAAGTCCACGATCATCAAGCTCCTGCTGAAGGAACTCAAGCCCACCCACGGCCGCATTGTCGTGGACGGGAAGGACTTGGGGAAGATTTCCCGCAAGCAGGTTCCTCTGTTCCGGCGGAACATAGGGGTCGTCTTCCAGGACTTCCGCCTTCTGGACGACCGGAATGTCTATGAAAATGTGGCCTTTGCCATGCGGGTTGTCGAGGCCTCGAAGAAGGCCATCAAGACCAAGGTTCCCATGGTGCTTTCCCTTGTGGGGCTGGCAGCCAAGTACCGGTCTCTGCCCAAGCAGCTGTCCGGCGGTGAGCAGCAGAGGGTGGCCATAGCAAGAGCCCTTGTGAACGAGCCGAAGATACTGCTGGCGGACGAGCCTACCGGAAACCTCGACAATCAGAATGCCTGGGAAATCATGCGCCTCCTGGAGGACATCAATAAGCGGGGCACCACAGTCGTTGTCGTCACGCACAATATGGAAATTGTCCGGGCCATGAACAAGCGGGTCATTACAATCAAGAAGGGCGTTGTTGTCAGCGATGATGAGGGGGACGAGGAAGTATGAAACCGAGAACCGTCATCTACAACCTGAAACAGGGCTTCAAGAATATCTGGACGAACAAGATGTTCTCTGTCGCCTCCATGGCTACCATGGCCGCCTGCATCTTCCTCTTCGGCGTCTTCTATTCCATCGGAGTGAATTTCCGCTCCATGGTCCGGGAAGCGGAGACAGGCGTGGCTGTCACGGTCTTCTTTGATGAGAACCTTCCCCAGGAAAATATCGATCAGATCGGTCAGCAGATTGCGACCCGGCCGGAGGTGGATTCTTATAAGTTCGTCTCTGCTGATGAGGCCTGGGCGGATTTCCAGAAGGAATACTTTGCTGACAGCCCGGATGCAGCCGAGGGCTTTGCCAATGACAATCCCCTTGCCAACTCCGCAAATTACGAGATATATCTGAAGGATGTAAGTCAGCAGGATTCCCTGGTAGCCTTTCTTGAAAGTCTGCCGGGCGTCCGGGAAGTCCACCGGTCCGAGACCACAGCCAAAACCCTTGCCGATTTCAACAATCTCATCACCTTTGTGTCGACCATCATTGTGGCTATCCTGATCGGGGTCTCTGTCTTCCTGATTTCGAATACGGTCACAGTGGGCATCAGTGTCCGCAAGGAAGAGATCGCCATCATGAAGCTGATCGGCGCCAAGGACAACTTCGTCCGGGCCCCTTTCATTGTGGAGGGCGTCATGATCGGCTTCATCGGCTCCTGTATCCCCCTGATCATCATCTATTTCCTCTACCACCGGATGATTCTATATGTGAGCGAGCGCTTTTCGGCCCTGTCCTCCATGATGACCTTCGTCCCGGTGACAAGTGTATTCAGGGTTCTCCTGCCGGTTTCCCTGGTTCTCGGCGTGGGAATCGGCTATGTAGGCAGCCGCCTTACTTTGAAGCGGCATCTGAATGTCTGAGATTCGTATTACTAATGTAAATCACGTACGCAATGCGTGCCTATCCTAGGTACGGTAATTTCTGAAATGGACGAAAATCTTAATTCTCCCTATACGGCGCCTCAGGGCCCTGCCCCGGAGGCCCCGCAGAACCCCTATGTAAATCCGAACGTGCAGAAGAAAAAGAAGCCCGGCTTTAAGACCGGGCTTTTCGTCGGCATTGCGGCCACTCTTGTTGTGTGCCTGATTTTCGCCTTTGCTGTCGGCTCCTGGGCCACCGGCGGCCTTTTAAATGCAAAGACCATAGGGAAGCTGAACCTTTTGAACGGCGTCATCCACGAATATTATTATAAGGATGTGGATGAGAGCGACCTGCAGACCGGGCTCTACAAGGGTATCATGGAGGGCCTCAACGACCCCTATACCGCCTACTACACTCCCGATGAGGCCAAGGCCCTTGAAGAATCCCTGACCGGAAACTATGCCGGCATCGGGGCAGGGCTGACCCAGGACAAGTCCACCATGGTTGTCACGGTCTCATTTGTCTATGACGGGAGTCCGGCCAGGGAAGCGGGTTTGCAGAAAGGGGACATCATTGTCTCTGTCAATGGTATCGACGCCACGTCCATGGAACTTTCTGACCTCGTGCAGAAAATCCGCGGGGAAGAGGGAAGCAATGTGACCCTGACGGTTTCCCGGGACGGGAAGGAACAGGACTATACCCTGACCCGCCGGACCATTCAGGTGCCCAGCGTCTCCCACCGCATGCTTTCTGACAATGTGGGCTATATCCGCATTACTGAGTTTTCGTCCGGCACTGCGGAAGAATTCGATACGGCCCTTAAGGACCTGCAGGGCCAGGGCATGACCTCCGTCATCTTCGACCTCCGGGACAATCCGGGCGGCCTTGTGGATGCGGTCACGCAGATCCTTGATGAGCTCCTGCCCGAAGGAACTGTTGTCTACACGATTGACCACGACGGCAAGAGGGAAGACTATACGTCTGACGCTGCAACTTATCTCGATATGCCCATGGCCGTTCTCATCAACGGCAACTCCGCCTCGGCTTCCGAAATTTTCTCCGGGGCCATCCGGGACTTTAAGGCGGGTGCCCTTATCGGAACCACGTCCTACGGCAAGGGCGTCGTCCAGTCCACAATGCCTCTTGGCGACGGCTCCATGGCCAAGCTCACGACCATGGAATATTTCACCCCCTCAGGAGAGAATATCCAGGGCAAGGGCATCACGCCGGATATAGAAGTGGAGTATTCTTTCACAGGGGATGCTGAAGCTGTTGCAAAGAAGACGGAAGAAGAGCTCACAACGGAAGATTACTTAAGCGACAGTCAGGTCAAAGCAGCATACGATAAGCTTACCGGGAAATGAACTATGCTTTATTATTCATGTAAAACAATAATACACGGTCACTTGTGACGGATACCTTTTCGCAGGGCATTAGCCCTGCAAACAGGTATCCCTAGTCCGTTAGGCGGCCCGCTGCGCGGCACTTTGACAGGGCTATGAAAAGATGCTATATTGCCTTGTCCTGATTTGAAATTTCGTGAGGTGAATATATGTTAGAACTGGATGAATTAAAGAGCCGCCTTGCCGAATACAAGGAGCCCCTGGAGCAGGTCAGAAAGTCCCTCGACATCGAAGGGAAAAAGAACCGAATTGAGGAGCTGGAGCGGAAAATGGCTGCCCCGGACTTCTGGAACGATCCGGAGGCTTCGAGCCGCCAGTCCCAGGAGCTGAAGAATCTGAAGGACGATGTGGCCCAGATTAATGCTTTGGACGAGACCTATGCCGACATCGAGGCCTATATAGAGCTCGGAAATGAGGAAGAGGACCCGGAGACCGCGGCTGAGGCGAAGGAACTCTTTGAGGGTTTTGTGGAGGACTTCGAGACCCTTCGCGTCAAGACTCTGCTTTCCGGTGAATATGACCGGGAGAACGCCATTGTCACATTGCATGCCGGGGCCGGCGGAACTGAGGCCTGCGACTGGACGAATATGCTCTACCGCATGTATACCCGCTGGGCTGAGTCTCACGGTTATTCTGTTGAGGTCCTTGACCTTCTTGAGGGCGATGAGGCCGGTCTTAAGTCCGTGACCTTCCAGGTGGACGGGGAGAATGCTTACGGGTACTTAAAGAGCGAGGCAGGCATCCACCGTCTTGTGCGCCTGTCCCCCTTCAACGCGAATGCCAAGCGGCAGACCTCCTTCTCTTCCTGCGACGTCATGCCCGATATCGAGACGGATCTGGACGTGGAGGTCCGGGATGAGGATATCCGGATCGATACCTACAGGTCTTCCGGCGCCGGCGGCCAGCACATTAATAAGACTTCGTCCGCCATCCGCATCACCCACTTCCCGACAGGCATCGTTGTTACATGCCAGAACGAGCGCTCCCAGCTCATGAACAAGGATAAGGCAATGCAGATGCTGAAGGCCAAGCTCCTGATGCTGAAGATGGAGGAAAAGGAAGAGCAGGAGGCGGCCATCCGGGGCGAGGTTTCCGGAATCTCCTTCGGCAGCCAGATCCGCTCCTATGTCTTTCAGCCCTACACGATGGTCAAGGACCTTCGGACCGGTGAGGAAACAAGCAATGTGAGCGCGGTCATGGACGGGGCCCTAGACCCCTTCATGAACGCCTATCTGAAGTGGCTCTCCTTGGGGAAGCCCAAGCGGGGCGTCAGCGACGCAGAGTAATATTATGGCCGCGGATAAAGGCATTAGCCTTTTCCGCGGCCTTTTTTGGATGCGCAGGAGAAAAAACTAAAGAAGTGATTCAAATTTCTCTTTTTCCGTTTATTATTGCAAGGTCATTTGTCTTTGAAGAGAGAGAAACGCTGAAATATTCTTCAAAATTCTCCTTATTTTTTTCTGCTTGCCTAACTGAGGTGATATTTGGGGAGAAGATTTCTCTCTTCTGGTCATTTTTTCTCCTTTCAAACTATTTTTGTCCAAGAAAAAGGAGAAAGACCTCACTGTCCTTTGGATTCTTCTCTTTTTTCGTCAATAGTTTTGAATTAAGTCCTTGCGGCAGAAACTTTGTTGTGATAAAGTGTATCGCGTTGACAGACAAGTGTGTTTGCTACAAGGACATGACAGGGAGCGAACAGGCCCTGCAGCAGGAGGCTGCACGGTACAATCGCCATACTTCGTTCCGGCCCCTTCGAAAGGGCGAAAGAAAAAACAAAGAAGATGAAGAAGACAATCCGATATTATGTTCTCAGGGAGAAGGCGGTTCCCGAGGTCCTGAGGAAGGCCTGCGAAGCCCACACCCTGATCGAATCCGGCAAGTGCCGGTCCGTGGCGGAAGCGACGGAGATGACCGGCATCAGCCGGAGTTCCTATTACAAGTACAAAGACGACATCTTTCCATATCACGAGGGGAAGGCAGCCGGGACGAAGGTCACGATGCTGATCACCCTGGACGATGAGCCGGGGCTCCTGTCAAAGGTTCTGAAGACCGTGGCTGATTTCGGGGGAAACATCCTCACGATCAATCAGTCCATTCCGGTCCGGGGGATTGCAGCCCTCACCATTTCTTTTGAAGT
>JAZASQ010000041.1:0-14439 GCA_036343235.1 Lachnospiraceae bacterium | reverse complement strand
GAATCTTTCTATGGGTCTTAGTCTGTCGCGAGCGTAAGCGAAGCGAGAGACTTAGAGCCATTGATACAGGGAGACTTGGCGATTGGCAAGCGCGTAGCGCGCAGACAGAGCCTAGTCGAGTCGGACCCCCGCCAATTTCTCCTTTCCCCGCCCCTGCCCCCACGCGGAAGCCGCCGCCCCAAAAGAAGAATCTTCTTCATATCTGCAAATCGCCCCATTTCCCGGCATACCGGCACTTTGTCCATCTGCACGATGCAGCTCCATATGCTATACTTACAAAAAACTGAGATTTGTCGGATATATGCACGATGAGCAGGATTGTGTGAAATGGAGGGCATATGAAGCGGACGGACAGATATCTACGGGGCATTTCCATATTGCTCTTCGCCGTGCTCGGGGCGCTGCTTGTCCTCTGGGCTGCGGTTTCCCTGGGCGGACCTAAAGCGCCGGACCTCCTGGGCGAGGAGCGGTGCGAAGTTCTGCCTGCGGACTGGGAGCAGGTCCTGCCGGACGGGAGCCGGAAGGCCATTACTCTTCCCAGCACTTTCGAGACGGATGAGCATTCCACTGCCGTGATTGAGGCGACCCTGCCTGAAAATATCCCTGAGGAGACCTATCTTTCCCTCAGGAGCGCCACGTCCGAGATCAGGATCTATGCGGGCGGAGACCTTCTCTATACCTATTCCCTGAACGCCTCCCCCTTCTCCCAGGGCTACACTACAACCGCCCTTCTCTTTGTCCCCCTGCAGCAGGCCCATGCGGGACAGGTCCTGCGGATCGAATCGACGTCAGACACCATGTACCGGGGGTACATAGACACTGTGTTTTATGGCGACCGGACCGGGATACTAATGCATTACCTCAGCGACCACGGGGCGGAAGTGGTCCTGGCCATCCTCCTGATGGTCTTCGGCGTTGCCATTATTATCTTGTCTTTCATCATGGAGCTCCGGACTCACACGGCGCCGGAGCTCAGGTTTCTGGCCCTCGGCGTTGTCTTTTTCGCCGGCTGGAGCCTGACGGAGTGCTACCTCCGGCAGTTCCTTTTTCCCCACGTGGACGCCGCCTCGTTTGCGGCTTTCATCTTCAAATTTCTCATGCCCCTGCCTTTCATGTGCTACCTGGACGAAGTCCAGAAGCGGCGCTACCACAGGCTCTATATTATTATGGAAAATGTCACCGTGGCGGCGTCCGCGGTCTGCTTCATCCTGCATATGACCGGCCTCGTGCCCTATATCTATTCCATCCCTGTCGTTGTCTCCGAAATCGCTTTAGCCATCCTGGCAATTGTCGTTACCGTCATTTTGGACATGCGGCATAAGTCCCTTGACTATCCGCTGATTGCAACAGGAATGGGCATTTTCTTCCTGACCGGCCTTGCCAGCATTCCCGGCTTCCTGCAGGGCTCCGGCAATATGAACAAGAACAAGATCCTGCTGGGCCTCCTGGCCCTGGCCATTGTCGCGGTCCTCAGGGCCGTCCTTGACGCGGAAAAGGCGAAGCAGGAAAAGAAGGAGGCCCTGGCCCTGTCCGATTCCAAGAGCCGGTTCCTGGCTTCCATGTCCCATGAGATCAGAACGCCAATAAATACTGTCCTCGGCATGAACGAGATGATCGAGCGCGAGTGCACGGACGAGGGCATCCTGAAGTACTCGGAAAACATCGACACTGCCGGGCGCATGCTGCTTTCCATTATTAATGACATCCTGGACTTCTCGAAAATCGAGTCCGGCAAAATGGAGCTTACGCTTGTCACCTACCAGACGGCCTCCGTCATCAACGACTGCGTGACCCTGCTGAAGAAGCGGGCCGACAGCAAGGGCCTGCAGATGATCCTGTCCTGCGACTCCGGCCTGCCCTCCGCCCTCATCGGCGACGACGTCCGCGTGAAACAGATCATTACTAATATCTTGACGAACGCGGTGAAGTACACGGAGAAAGGGTCGGTCACCCTCACTGTGGGCGGGTCGAAGACAGAGCATGATAATAATGGAAAAGATTTCCTCCTCAGGGTCAGCGTCAAAGACACCGGCATAGGCATCAAAAAGGAGGCCATGAAGGACCTCTTCTCGGACTTCTCCCGGGTCGACCAGACGAAGAACCGCCATATTGAAGGAACGGGCCTGGGCCTGGCCATCACGAAGCTGCTGGTAAACGCCATGGGAGGCAGCATCCACGTGGAGTCCGTCTACGGGGAAGGCTCTGAATTTTCCGTGGAAATCCCGCAAAGAATCGCGGACGAAAAGCCCATGGGCGACCTGCAGGCAAATATCGCCTCCGCCCAGACGGAGAAGAAGAAGTACCAGCCCGAATTCAGGGCGCCGCAGGCCCACGTCCTCGTTGTCGATGATAATAAAATGAACCGCCTTGTCTTCACGTCCCTATTGAAGCAGACGGAAATGAAGATCGATCAGGCTGCGGGCGGCATGGAAGCCCTTGAGATGACAAGGAAGCAGAAATACGACCTTATTTTCATGGACCACATGATGCCGGAAATGGACGGCATCGAGACCCTGCAGCACCTGCGCGCCGAGGAGAATAATCCCAACAAGGACACCTGCAGCATCGCCCTGACCGCCAACGCCATTGCCGGCATTGACCGCATGTACCGCGACGTCGGCTTCCAGGACTACCTGGCCAAGCCCGTCCAGCCTGAAAAGCTCGAGCGCATGGTCATCGCCCACCTCCCGCAGGAGATGGTGGAGAAAAAGTAGGGCGGTATTTGCTGAAATTCGGCGTTTCTGCTTCTTCCTTTTTGTTCATTTTTCGTTTCCCCCCAAATTATTATATTACCGCCGACACAATATCCCCCGCCCCTACTGCTTCCTCAGAAGCTTCACCGCATACGGCCCCAGTTTTCCGTCAAAATCGCAGTCTGAAAGCAGCTCCCTGCAGCCGCTGTATTCCATGGCTGTCGTCTCTTCGCCGGATGTATGGAAAAGAAGGGTCTCGCCGGATGTCAGGCGAAGCTCGATCAGGCCTTTGCGGTCATCGGCCGCCTCGTAGGTATAGCTGCCTGCAGGGATGGCCGTGATGCAGTGGCGGAAGTAGGTCAGCCGCTGGTACCACTGGTAGATGTCCCTGTTTTGCCGGGCAGGATCCCAAAGCATGCCCCGCCGGTTGTCCGGGTCTTCGCCGCCGGTCATACCGACCTCATCGCCGTAGTAGATGAAGGGAGTTCCGGGCAGCAGCATCTGCAGGGCCGCCGCCAGCTTCAGCTTCTGTACGTCACCCCCTGCCCGGTAGAGGAAGCGGGATGTGTCGTGACTGTCTATCAGATTCCAGAGGACGGGAATGACAGAGCTGTGGTACTGACCTTTCAGAAATCCCTGCTCCGCCAGAAAGTCGGAAGGCCGCTCGCTCCCGTCGCAGACCATGGCCGCCACGGATTTGAAAAAGGCATAGTTCATGACCGTATCCCATTCGTCCCCCTGCAGGAAATCCGGCGCATAGTGCCAGACCTCGCCGACCAGAAGGGCGTCCGGGTTTACCGCCCGCATTTCTTTCCGGAAGCGTTTCCAGAAGGCGTGTCCGATCTCATCGCCCACGTCCAGACGCCAGCCGTCGATATGGAATTCAGAAAGATAATATTTCCCTACATTAATAATATAATTCGCGACTTCCGGATTCGTGATATTGAGTTTCGGCATGCCGCCGAAGTAGGCAAACGACTGGTAAGAGGGTTTCTTCTCATGGGATCCTTCATCAAGCGGCAGGGAATCGATATAGTACCAGCTGAAATACTTTGACTCCCGTCCTTTCTCCCGAATGTCCTGAAAGGCAAAGAAGTCCGGCGAAGTATGGTTGAAGACCCCATCCAAAATTATTTTTAAACCGAGCTCATGGGCCCGGTCAATCAGGGCATGCAGGTCATCTGCCGTTCCGAAGGCAGGATCGATGCTGTAATAGTCGACTGTGTCGTACTTGTGGGAGGTATTCGACCGGAAAATCGGCGTCAGGTAGACGACGTCAACGCCCATCTCCTTGATGTGAGGCAGGTGGTCCGTGATGCCGCGAAGGTTTCCGCGCAGGTCGTCCTTGTGACCGATCGGCGCCTTGTACCAGATGTCTTCCGGCACCTCTTCCGTTGTCGCATAGCGGGAGGGGAAAATCTGATAGACGACCGCCGACCTGGCCCATGCGGGAATCTGAAAGGTCTGCTCCTTCCGCGACAGAATCGGACAGTCAAACATGCACTCGATATCCGTCGGTTCCTCCGAAAAGAAACGGCTGTCCCCGTACCAGATGGCCGCCCCGCAAAAGTCCCTGATTTCAAAATAATATCGAAGGCAGAGAATATCCGGATTTCCTGCCCCGGTCTGCGGCAGGGCAATGTCCGCGCAGAAGTAATCCCGCGAATAATCCGTCGAAAGCTCCCGCATTTCCTCGGCAGAGCGCGTATCAGAGATTTCGGGCTTTATGTACTTGTCCTGCATGTGGAGTATAATGGACCCGATGTCCCCCCGCCCCGCTGCAATCCGGATGCGGAGCTTCCCGTCATCCAAAAAGAAGCAGTCGCGCTGGTCGGCAAAGTGCAGAATACCTGAATAGTTCATGTGCTCTCCTTCCGGGACAGAGGCCTGTCCTTACATTCTTTTGTCAGTATAACAGATTCGGACAGGGCAGGCGAGAGCCGCAGCCGCGCATGGAAAGTTCGCAACAAGTGCGAAGCGACGCTTCGCTGCTGCAAAAACTTTCTCGGGACTGCTTCGCAGCCCTCGTGGTACCCGTGAACTGTGGCTAATATTTTCTTTACAATATATATACATGAGTATATACTCAGCTAAGGAGGTGATCTCAATGGTTGAAACAGCAAAAGTCTTTACAAATGGGGGCAGCCAGGCTGTCCGTCTGCCGAAGTCCTGCCGGGTGCAGGGAGAAGAAGTCGATGTTCAGAGGGTTGGCAGCATTACGATGATCATTCCGAAGGATACGAAATGGGACAGCATGCGGAAATCCCTGGATCTTTTCACGGATGACTTCATGACTGACCGCGGCGACCTGATTGAAATGGACAGGCGGGAAGAGTTATGAAGTATATGCTGGACACGAATATTATTATTTATGTCATCAAGCACCGGCCGGAAGCCGTCTTTCGGAGGTTTCGGAGTCTTGATCCTTCCGACTTCTGTATTTCCTCGATCACTATGGCGGAGATAGAGTACGGGATCAGCAAAAGCAGCCGGCCTGAGCAGAACCGGATTGCCTTTGACATGTTCATTGCCGGAATCGACATCATGCCTTTTGACGATGCGGCCGCTGAAGAATATGGCCCGATCCGGGCATCTCTGGAGAAGAGGGGGACTCCCATCGGACCGAATGATCTCCTGATCGCTGCGCACGCGAAGGCCCTGGGCCTTATATTGGTCACAAACAATACAAAAGAGTTTGCACGGGTGGAAGGCCTGCCGGTGGAGAACTGGGTATAGGCGCAGGGATTTGTCCCAAGGAGCAATCATGAATCAAAAATCTTTCAGACGTTTCTTTGTCATATCAGCAGGGGGCGCCTTCCTGGCGACAATATTATTATTATTATCTTTTTCTATTCCCCAAAGGGCACTGGCTGCCTCGGTCGGCTCGCAGAATATGTTCCGCCTGTACAATCCGGTTTCAGGGGAGCATTTTTATACAGCGAATGTCAATGAACGGCATATGCTGCTGAGTGCCGGCTGGAAGTATGAGGGGGTCGGCTGGGTCGCACCGAAGCATTCCGATACGCCGGTGTTCCGCCTGTATAATCCTTCTGCCGGGGACCATCACTACACTCCGAACGGGCAGGAGAAGGACCGCCTCATTGCGGCAGGCTGGAAATATGAGGGCATCGGCTGGTATTCGGATGATGCGAAAACCGTTCCCCTGTATAGAGAATACAATCCCAACGCCAGGGCCGGCGCCCATAATTATACGGTCAGTCCGCTTGAGCATACATTCATTACCAGAAGCGGTTGGAGAGACGAGGGGATCGGCTGGTACGGAATATCGCCTGAGAACGCGGACAGGGCGGCAGATGAAGATGCAGGGGCAATTTCAGCAGGAAAAGAGGATGCGCTTACGAAAGCGAAGCTGTATCTTCAGACCGCTGCCTTTTCCAGGGACGGGCTGAAGGACCAGCTTGTGTATGACGGCTTTTCCGAAGAGGAAGCGCAGTATGCCGTGGATCATTGCGGCGCGGACTGGAATGAACAGGCAGCCGAAAGGGCAAAAGCCTATTTGAGCACCTCTGCTTTTTCGGAGTCCGGTCTTACAGAGCAGCTCGAGTTTGAAAAATTCACTCCGGGCCAGGCAGGATACGGCGTGGCCAATTGCGGCGCAGACTGGAATGAACAGGCGGCGAAGAAGGCGGCTTCCTATAGGAACGTTCTTTTCCCGCTTTCGAGAGGCCGCCTGATCATGCAGCTTTTGTACGATGGCTTCACGCCCTCCCAGGCTGAGTACGGAGCGGATGCAATCGGATTATATTAATAATATTCTCCTTCTCTTTGCCACCGGCCGGGCTTGCAGCCAGCGCCCTCGAAAAGAGAAATTCCCGGGCCGCCGTCGCTAATAGCTGCTGTTGCGCAAATACCGCCCATGCGGGGTCCTTGCAGCCCGCGCCTTTAGCCTTGCAGCCCGCGCCGCCGTCGCTCACGCGGCGGATTTGGACAAATACCGCCCATGCTGGGTCCTTGCAGAAGCTTTCAAATGAAAAGTAAGTCGCTCACGCGGCGGATTGGCGCAAATGCCGCCCATACCTGGGCCTTGCAAAAGCTCCTAAATGAAAATCAAGACGCTCACGCGGCGGATTTGTGCAAATACCGCCCATGCCTGGGCCTTGCAGAAGCTTCCAAATGAAAATCAGGTCGCTCACACAGCGGATTTGGACAAATACCGCCCATACCTGGAGTTTGCAGAAGCCTTCCAAATGAAAAGTAAGTCGCTCACGCGGCGGATTTGGGCAAATACCGCCCATACCAGGGCCTTGCAAAAGCTCTCAAATGAAAAGTAAGTCGCTCACGCGGCGGATTCGCGCAAATACCGCCCATGCCTGGGCGAAACAGGTGTGACGCACCGGAAGAATCATCGATTTTGTGAAAATTCCGGCCAATAGAATTTCCGATTTTGTGAAAATTCAGCTGCTTGAAATTGTCGATTTTGTGAAACTGTGGTATCCTAGCGATACGACGGAGGACACATTATGCTTTTCAAGAGAAAAATCTATCAAAAGCTTGTCGACTGGAAGAACCTCTCCCAAGGGAAAACGGCTGTCATGATTGAAGGGGCCCGCCGGATCGGAAAATCCACCATCGCTGAGGAATTTGCCAAAAATGAGTACAAGGACTATCTGATCTTGGACTTTGCAAGGGAAGATGAGGATGTAAAGCGCCTTTTTACAACTTCTCTCGGGGACATGTCAAACTTCTTTCGCAATCTCTTCGTCTTCAAGGGAAAATCGCTGCCTGAACGGGAATCTATTATTATTCTCGATGAAATCCAGATGTTTCCGGAAGCCCGGCAGGCTATCAAATACCTCGTTCAGGACGGTCGTTATGATTATCTGGAAACCGGCTCCCTGATCCGGATCAGGAAAACATCAAAGGAAATCCTCATTCCATCAGAGGAGGACCGGATCCGCATGTTTCCCATGGATTTTGAGGAATTCCTCTGGGCGCAGGGAGACACCTATACGTATTCCGTCATTGAAGATGCCTTCCGAAATCGGAAACCTCTCGGGCCTGCCCTGCACAGGAAAATCATGTCGCGTTTCCGCGAGTATATGGCTGTGGGCGGTATGCCCCAGGCTGTCCAGACCTTCATTGACGGTGAAAATTACGAACGGATTGATTATATGAAACGGACCATCCTCAGACTATACGAAGAGGACCTGAAAAAATACGACGATGATAATAATGAAAAAGCTTCCATTATCTTCAAATCCATTCCGGAACAGCTCTCCAATCACAATTCACATTATCATCTGTCAACCGTTGAGAAAAATGCCCGCTATCGCGACTACGTCGAATCGGTCAGTTTTGTCGCTGAATCCATGATGGGAAATGAATGCATCGGTGTCACGAAACCCGCTACAGATCCGGAGGCCTATGCAGACAAAAGCGATTTCAAGCTCTATATGAATGACACAGGGCTCCTGCTTACCGCAATGGCACGTTATGGAGATGATACGGTCAATATGAATAATATTTACCGGGCAATCATTTCGGACCACACCGGATGGGATCTCGGTCCTGTAATGGAAAATATCGTCGGACAGATGCTCAGGTGCTCCGGCCACGATCTCTATTTCCACCGTTTTTCCTACCGGCCGGAAGGAAAAGACCGGGAGAATCCCTACGAGCTCGATTTTCTGACCGTCCGCAAAAAAAAGATCTGTCCGATCGAAGTGAAATCTTCCGGCTACAAGCGCCATGCTTCATTTGACTACTTTAAAGAAAAGTACCAACTCAAAATGGAAGACCGCTTCATCATCTATACGAAAGATTTCCAGGCAGAAGATAGCCTGATGTATATCCCCGTCTATATGACCGGGTGCATCTGATTGCCCGCCGAATGTCTTTTCTTTGGACGGCGCGCTGGATTGGCGGTGGAGGCCGGAGGAGAAATTTCCGGGCCGCCGTCGCTAATAGCTGCTGTTGGCGCAAATGCCGCCCATGCCCGGGCCTTGCAGAAGCTTCCAAATGAAAAGTAAGTCGCTCATGCGGCGGATTCAGACAAATACCGCCCATGCGGGAAAGAAATGTTAAACAAAAATTCCTGCGAATGGGCGGTATCTGCACCCAACTTCTGCCCCTGCGACTTGCTTCTCACCAATGAGGTGCCGCAAGTCCTGCCGATGGGCGGCATTTGCTGAAAATCCCCTGCTCAGCGCCCCCATCGACGCTACGTCCCTTTCAGCGCCACTCCGCTGTCTTTTGGTGACGCCCCGCAGCGGAGTATTTTCCCCAAAGCAGTTGCCCAAAAGCGGCCAGGGAGACAGACTGAAGTCGACGAAAACAGGCTTCCGTGGTACAATGCAGACAAGTTCATTACATCAATCAATATTTACGTATCTTACGAATTGAGGTGATTGTCATGCCGGTAGCAGAATTGGAAAAGTTGATAGGCGGTCTCAATGAAGATAATTATAACGCGGCGGTAAAATTCGTTCTTTTTCTAAGTGAATCTCAGAAATCCGGGAAGTCTGCAGATGAGAAAGACGCCTTTTTTCAGGCTGTAGGAAAAATCAATCTGGATCCGGATGAAGTGACGGCATTTCGGGAGAAGAGTCTGATATGATTATTCCGGATTCAAATATCATTATCGATTTCTGGCGGAGCGGAGATGAGACAATCGCAAATGTCTTCCGCACTCAGCAGATTGTATTGTGCGGAATAATCCGTACTGAGCTATTGCGCGGCGCTCACAGTATAAAGGAATTTGATGATATAAAACAGGCACTCGCTGGCTTTGAAGTATTTGACATGGGGCTCGGAGATTGGGATGAACTGGGCTGGGAGCTAAGCCAGCTTCGATCACACGGCGTAACTGTCCCGTTTCAGGATGCTCTTATTGCACATCTTGCTATGAAGCACTCTGCAGCGGTCTGGACGCGAGATAAGCATTTTTCGTATATGCAGAATGTGCTGGGAGGACTTCATCTTTTTTCTCCGGATGAAACATCTCCACTTGAAAATGTTTGAGTAAAATAAAGGGCCTGTGTCATGTCTATGTCCGCCTTCCAGGATCCGACATGACGCAGGCCCTGCGCTGTTTTGGACTGGTTTCGCCGGAGAGAATTAAAAGCGAGATTCAAAAATAGTTCTCCTCATGTGAATGCCCTATTATAATATATTTCGAAAAAGAAAGGAGCGTGTCGCTTATGACAGAAGCAAATGATTTGGACACAACCTATGGCCTGACGGATGACGAGCTTACTGAGCGCTTTAAGGCATCAATCCGCATCGATAATGAAATCCGGAAGGTCAAAGGCCTCCCTGTTGCAAAATACGATGACGAAAAACGGCAGCCTTATCTTTTATACCCTGATGGAAGGCGTGAATATGTCGGTTGAAAAAATCAGGAAATCGGAGGTGATGGTCTTTGCCGGGCCGCCGTCGCTCAGCCGCGGATTTGGACAAATACCGCCCATGCCAGGGCCTTGCAGAAGCTTCCAAATGAAAAGTAAGTCGCTCACGCGGCGGATTCGCGCAAATGCCGCCCATACCTGGAGTTTGCAGAAGCACCCAAATGAAAAGTAAGTCGCTCACGCGGCGGATTTGGACAAATACCGCCCATCAGAGAAAGAAATGTTAAACAAAAATTCCTGCGAATGGGCGGTATCTGTACCAAACTTCTGCCCCTGCGACTTGCTTTCCGCCAATGAGGTGCTGCAAGTCCTGATGATGGGCGGCATTTGCTGAAAATCGGCGTCCCTGCGACCTCATGGGCGGCATTTGCTGACAAATGCATGAACATTTCTGGATTATGGAGGACGGTTCTCTGCGGCTGGCCAACAATTCCACCAAAGTCCCGGTGAAGGTACTGCGCCACATCTTTTCGATTATGCTGGATTCACTTGAGGATTAAAAAAATCCCCTTCCTGAAGTCCGGAAGAGGACAAGAATCGGCTTCATAAATTGATACTTCAAAAATGCAGAATACAGTTTACGTCATAGCCCGGCAATAGATTGTCATGAGTAATCAAGGTCATTCCTTCTTGTACTGCCTGAGCAATAAGCAGCCGATCAAAAGGGTCATGATGAGGGACTGCATCCTCTGCCCGTTCCAGATGCTTCATTGATTCACTCCAAACATCTCAGCTATTTCAGCATTGCACGAGTCAATGTCTTCTGGGATTACACATTCGCCATTTGCTATTCCAAGAATCCTTTGAGTATGACTTCTGTGATTCTTTAAAAACATTACAAAATCAAGCACTTCCTGCTTCTGGTCCTCAGGAAGAGTCTCATAAGCTTCCAGCAGCTCTGCGCTCATAAACAGCCTCCTCTCAAACTCTGTTCGGAGTCTCTTATCATTATATTACAGTCTGCAAGGTTCAATTTCAAGCGTGGCGGCGATGCCGGGAAAGGAGAAATTCCCGGGCCGCCGTCGCTCACGCGGCGGATTTCAGCAAATGCCGCCCATGCCGTGGCCTTGCAGAAGCTTCCAAATGAAAAGTAAGTCGCTCACGCGGCGGATTTCAGCAAATACCGCCCATACCTGTGCCTTGCAAAAGCTCCCAACTGAAAAGTAAGTCGCTCACGCGGCGGATTCACGCAAATGCCGCCCATACCTGGAGTTTGCAGAAGCTCCCAAATGAAAAGTAAGTCGCTCACGCGGCGGATTTCAGCAAATACCGCCCATCAGAGAAAGAAATGTTAAACAAAAATCCCTGCGAATGGGCGGTATCTGTACCAAACTTCTGCCCCTGCGACTTGCTTCCCGCCAATGAGGTGCTGCAAGTCCTGATGGTGGGCGGCATTTGCTGAAAATCGGCGGTTCTGCGACTTGCTTCCCGCCAATGAGGTGCTGCAAGCCTTGCCTGTGGGCGGCATTTGCTGAAAATCCCCTGCTCAGCGACCACATGGGCGGCATTTACTGACAAATGCATGAACATTTCTTCTCATTTCAGATCAGCAAAAGCTGGGACTTGCGGGGGGGTATAGAAGTGGTACATTGAAAACTGTGCAAATAGTGGCACAGTAGTGGCAATGGAAACAATAGTTTTTCTGCAAGGAGGAGCCAATGAAAAGAACACTTTGGAAACGCCTTGCTGCAGGAGTTCTTTCTGCAGTCATGGTCGCTTCTTTCTGGCCGGCTGCAGGGCTGACGGTCAGGGCAGCTGAAAAAACGAAGCTGACACCTGTCACAAACGTGAAGGTGATCACAACAGAAACGGATGGATATTATCCCTATTCGGTCGTATTTGATCATAGTAAAGAAGGAACGCTGAATCAATACCAACTCGAATTCTATGATGGTAGTTTTAACAAGCCACGCTTCAGCAGCTTTCTTAATTATAATGCAGCGGATCAAGGCATAACCCGTGATGATCATATCGCCATGTCTAATCTTGAGGCCGGTCATACCTATTTGTTCGAAATCAAAACCCTTGCATTGGGATACGAAGACGAATATGAGGATAGTGAAGTGGTTACAGGATCTTTCGTAGTAGCCAACTTCACAAAAGGAAATCTACCTACGATTCCCGCGGATGCAATCAGCTGGGATGGGAAAAAGGTTACTGTCGATACGAGCAAGATCCCTAACTATAATACGATCAAGGAGGTATGTGGCTTCGATCTTGAGTATATGTATAAGGGACCGAATGACAGTGCATCTAAGAAGGTAGGCGGAGTAGGAAGCCTCGAACCGATTTCAAAGACATGTAATCCAGATGAATCTGGTTCTGCCATTTATACAGTTGCTGAGGATGATTCTTACTATAAGAAGATGCTGGCAAATAACGGAGAAGGTGAATACTCTGTCAGGATAAGGTTCATTTCTTTCAATGAAAACTACCAGGATGGAGCTTTTTCAGAGGAAAGTCCGATAGGTTCCAGGCAAAATTTAACAGAAAAAGTAAAGACAAACCTTGACAGTGCGGTAACCAAATCGTCAGGTACTGCTGAGGAGAAGCAGGCAGCAATTAAAACCGTAAAAGATCAGGGCGCAGATAATCTCTTAGCTGTCATGGAGGCAGACAAAGACAATACCGGTGTTACCAGTCAGATTGAAACCATTGAGAAAAATACCGGTAAGACAGCAGAAGTCTCGGTATCTGATGATGTTAAAGGTTTGATTGAAACCCCGAAAGTCATCGGCGCCGGCCTCAATGCCAGCGGAGATGCCAAGGTTGTCATGAATGTTTCGAAGCCGGCGAAGGAAGTTATGATTCCGGCACTATATAAGCACGCTGTACAGGTTGATTTCTCACTTTCCAATGCGGATACGACAAATGATAAGCTGGCGGTCCCTGTAAAGATTACAATGCCGGTACCCGGAACTATTCGGGATGCGGAAAAACTGGTTATCCTGCATTATCATGGTTCGGACAAGAAGCCGGTGGAGGTAGGTCACCATGTTTTTACGAAGGACGGAGTGACTTACTGCTCTTTCGTTGTAGACCGGTTCAGTACCTTTGTCTTTGCTGAAGAAAAAACGGCAGCGGACAGCGGCGAAAATGACAACCCCTCCAACAATTCCAACAGCGGCTGGTATCCCGGCTGGCCTTACGGCTGGAACTTCGGCGGCGGTTCCTCATCCGGCTCTACAAGCGGTCTGAGCGGCAACACCAATGCCGGCTCCACCGGCGCTTCTTCGTCCGGCTCAAGCAGCAGCTCGAATGACAACAATAGCACGAATTCCAACAACACCGGAAACACCGGCAGCGGCTATGTCTATGTTCCTCACGGAATCGCAACAACCGTTGTATACCGTCTCTACGACAGGAGCCGCGGCGAGCACATCTACACAACAAGCGAGGGCGAGAAAGATGCCCTGGTAAAGGCCGGCTGGGCCTTCGAAGGCGTCTCCTTCCGGTCCGCAGTTTCCGGCGGCACGCCGGTATACCGCCTCTACAACAAAAACAATGGCGGCATGCACTTCTACACGGCAAGCGCTTCAGAGCGCGACTCCCTTGCGAAGAACGGTTGGAAGGATGAGGGCGTTGCCTTCAATGCGACCGGCAGCGTTCCTGTATACCGGATTTACAACCCGAATTCCACGAACGGCGAGCACCACTATACAACGGTGGAGGGCGAAGTGAACCACCTCACCAGCATCGGCTGGAAAAACGAAGGCATCGCCTGGTACACAGCCGAGTAAGGGCGCGCCCGCACTTTTTCAATTATATGACTAATATAGCCCCGGACAGCAGATCAAACCTGCCGCCCGGGGCATTTTGCTTCCTGTCGGCGGTCCCAGGGAATCTTCCCAGGCCGCCGTCGCTAATAGCTGCTGTTGGCGCAAATGCCGCCCATACCGGGGCCTTGCAGAATCTCCTAAATGAAAATCATGTCGCTCACGCGGCGGATTCGCGCAAATACCGCCCATGCGGAAAAGAAATGTTAAACAAAAATTCCTGCGAATGGGCGGTATCTGCACCAAACTTCTGCCCCTGCGACTTGCTTCCCGCCAATGAGGTGCTGCAAGTCCTGATGATGGGCGGCATTTGCTGAAAATCGGCGTCCCTGCGACTTCATGGGCGGCATTTGCTGACAAATGCATGAACATTTCTGGATTATGGAGGAAGATTCTTCTCTTTCGGCGGCGCGCTGGATTGGCGGCGAAGGCCGGGAAAGGAGAAATTTCAGCTATAGAAGAAGATTCTTCTCTTTTCCGGCGACACAAGACTGGGACTGAAGGCCGGGAAAGGAGAAATTTCAGTTATAGCAGAAGTTTCTTCTCTTTCGTCGGCGCGCTGGACTGACGGCGAAGGCCGGGAAAGGAGAAATTTCAGCTGGG
>JAZASQ010000040.1:0-14513 GCA_036343235.1 Lachnospiraceae bacterium | reverse complement strand
TTATCAGCGACGACCTCAAGGCCGTCACGAATACGAAGAAGACGGAGCTGCTCTTCCTGGCCCTGTTTCTGCGCATGCTGCAGAAGGGTGGCCGCTGCGCCTGCATTGTACCGGACGGCGTCCTCTTCGGATCCAGCAACGCCCACAAGGCTATCCGGAAGGAAATTATTGAGAATAATGTGCTGCGAGCGGTCATCTCCATGCCCTCCGGGGTTTTCAAGCCCTATGCCGGGGTATCTACAGCTGTTCTCGTCTTTACGAAGACCGGGGCTGGCGGAACGGACAATGTCTGGTTCTATGATATGCATGCGGATGGCTATAGCCTGGATGACAAGCGGACTGCAGTTTCCGAGAACGACATCCCCGACATCATCGCCCGTTTTCAGAACCTCGACGGGGAGAAGGCAAGAGAGCGGACAGAGCAGAGCTTTTTCGTTCCGGTGCAGGAAATCCGCGACAATGACTACGACCTCTCCATAAACAAATACAAGAAGGTCGAGTACAAGCCGGTAGAATACCCGCCGACGAGTGAGATTTTGCAGAGTATAGAAGACACGGAAAACGAGATTCAGAAAGAGTTTGCGGAGTTGAAGACAATGTTGAAAGAGTAAGGCCCTTTCGTTATTTATTTTCATTTGAGCATGTTATAATTCAGATGAATTTTGATAAGATTGCTCCATTGAGCTGAGGAACACCTATGTTTATCAAAGACGGAATTGTATATGCCAGCAATAAGTCGGATTCTATTCGAGTAGAGAATGCAAAGCTACTCTCGGATGGAATCATTATCGTTACCTTCACTACCGGTGAGAAGCGCCTGTTTGATACGACGGAATTGCGGGGCGAGGTATTTGAACCCTTAAAGGATCCGGCTGTTTTCTCGTCCCTGAAAATAGATCATGGCGTTTTGACATGGGCCAATGGGGACATCGACTGTGCACCGGAGTATGTCTATGATCATAGCTACGAATACCCGGAAAAGGTGGATGCCATTGCCTGATGGTAAGATGAAACGCTGATTCAAAGGGCCTGTGTCATATTTGACAGAGATGCTCAGACAGGACGCAGGCCCTGCGTTGTAGTGACGCGTTTCCAGTGGAAATGCGTATGGGGCGAGATTCAGAGAGAGTTTGCGGAGCTGAAGGCGCTGCTTAACAGTGAGTGAAAAATTTTATGCAATATCGCTTGGACGAAATATTTGATTTGCAGATGGGAAAAACACCTGCCCGCAATAATTCCGCTTATTGGAATGAAGGAACCCATAAATGGATATCCATAGGGGATCTTTCCGGCTGTGGTAAATATATTTCAGATACGAAAGAGTCAATCTCGGATAGGGCTGTGCAGGAGAGTGGTATAAGTGAAATCCCTGCGAATACAGTGGTTATGAGTTTTAAGCTGTCTATTGGCAAGACTGCGATTACTTCAGAACCAATCTATTCCAATGAAGCAATCATGTCGTTTCGCGATAAGCATGTAACGGAAATTTTCCCAGACTATATATACTACTTGTTCACTGCCAAAGATTGGGAAAGTGGTACGAATAAGGCGGTAATGGGGAAAACACTCAATAAGGCGACTCTCTCAACGATAAAGATTGATGTTCCATCTATTGCAAGGCAGAAGGAAGTTGCTGCAATTCTTGATAAAGTGTCTTTGATTATAGATGTCAGAAAGAACGAGTTACAGCAGCTCGACACCCTCATCAAAGCCCGATTTGTCGAGATGTTTGGGGACTTAAATACCAATCCAAGGGGATGGGATACTCAGACGTTTCAACAGTCGACAGAGTTTATTACTGATGGTGAGCATTCAACTCCGAAACGGACAGATCAGGGGATATACTTGCTTTCAGCGCGTAATGTGTTGAATCATTCACTTCAGTTGGAAGATGTTGACTACATAGATGATGAAGAGTATGAACGAATAGCAAAACGGGTTGTTCCACAAGAGGGAGATGTGCTGATTTCCTGCTCTGGAACGGTTGGCAGGTGTTGCTCAATCCCCAAAGGATTGAAATGCCAAATGGTTCGTAGTGTAGCTTTACTACGTTTCAAACCAAACATCATTCCGAAGTTTGCCGAATATATGATTACTTCTGATTATGTACAAGACCAGATAAATAGCCAGAAGACGGCATCGTCGCAGGCAAATCTATTTCAAGGAAAGATTGCAAAATTAAAGGGCATTGTACCGCCGGTGGCGCTACAGGAAGATTTTCTGAAATTTGTAAATCAGGTCGACCAATCAAAAGCTGCCGTGCAGAAGTCGCTCGACCAGACGCAGCTTTTGATGGATTCTTTGATGCAGCAGTATTTCGGGTGATTTACATTAGTCATATCTAACTATACAGAGGACTGTGAGAAAGGGAAATTTCCGTCATGGCGAATTTCGATTTTTTGTCCGGTCAAAGTCAATATGAGATGTTCGCTGCAGCGGCGATTGAGGCGGAGAAGGTATTTGCGACTTCGCCGGCCATGTGCGCCATCGGCTGCCGCAAGGCTTTAGAGCTTGCGGTCAAGTGGGTCTTCTCTGCGGACGACCGCCTGGAAGAGCCCTGGCCGGACAACCTCCAGTCCTATCTGCATGACACGACTTTTCGCTTTTCCATGGATGACGCCACCTGGCGGGACACCCAGTATGTGACGCGTCTGGGGAATATTGCGGTCCATTCGAAGAAAAAGATAGATCCCGGAGAGGCAATGTTTGCCCTTCAGGATCTTTTTCAGTTTATCAAGTGGGTGGACTATACCTACGGGGAAGCCTACGAGGACCGGACCTTCGACCCCAATGCCGTCCCGGAGGAACACGTCGCCCTCGATGAAAAGAAGATTCGCGAGCAGGAGAGCCTCCTCGACGAGAAGGAAGCCCGGATCAAAGAAATGGAGGAGGCCCTGAAGGAGCTTTCCGAAAAGTACCGGAATCTGCGGGAACAGAATGCTGCGGCCGGCCGGACCTATACCGGCCAGGACATGACGGAATTCGAGACCCGGAAGAAGTTCATAGACCTCGACCTCAAGGAGATGGGCTGGGCCTTTGACAATACGGAAGTCCGGGAGGAGCTGCCGGTCAAGGACCTCGAGGGCATCACGGGAAACAACGGCTTTGCCGACTACGTCCTCATGGGAAAGGACGGCCTGCCCCTGGCGGTCGTTGAGGCCAAGCGGACCAGCAAGGACCCGACAGTGGGCCGGACCCAGGCCCGCCTCTATGCGGACGCCCTGGAGAAAATGTACGGGCGCCGGCCCATGATCTTCACGACGAACGGCTTCAAGACGAATTTCTGGGACGACACGGCGAGCCCTGAGCGAGCCGTCAGCCGCATCTCCAGCCGCGACGACCTGCAGAAGCTCATGAACCGGAGGGAGGAGAAAAAGGACCCGACAGCCCTTCCCATCAATGACCAGATCACGGGAAGGTACTACCAGAAGGAGGCGGTGCGAGCCGTGTGCGAGCACATCAAAGACGGCCACCGCAAGAGCCTGGTCGTCATGGCCACCGGCACGGGAAAGACGCGGACCGCCATCAGCCTGGTCGACGTCCTGAGCAGGGCGGGTTATATTACTAATGTGCTTTTTCTCGCGGATCGGATCGCTCTGGTGGAGCAGGCCCACGACGCGTTCAAGGACTTTCTGCCCGACATGTCCCTCTGCAACCTGACGAAGAGCAAGGAGGACAGGAATGCCCGCATCGTCTTTTCCACCTACCCGACGATGCAGAACGCCATTGATAATGTAAAAAACCCCGACGGTTCGGTCCTTTTCACACCGGCCCATTTCGACCTCATCATCGCAGACGAAAGCCACCGCAGCCTCTACAAGAAGTACAAGGCCATATTCCAGTATTTCGACGCCTATATTGTGGGCCTGACAGCCACTCCCAAAGACACGGTCGACCACAATACCTATGCCTTCTTCGACCTGGAGACCGGCTATCCTACCTATGCCTATGACTACGAAACGGCGGTAAATCAGGACCACTATCTCGTGCCCTATTACAATTACGAGGTGAAGACGAAGTTCCTCGACAAGGGCGTGACCTACGACGAGCTGAGTGAAGAGGACCAGCAGCGGCTGGAGGACGACTTTGAAGAAGAGGGGATGGAGACGCCGGACTACATTCCTTCTGTAGATCTCAATACTTTCCTCTTCAATGAGGACACCGTGAACATGGTCCTGCAGGACCTGATGGAGCGGGGGATCAAGATTGAAGGCGGGGACAAGATCGGCAAGACCATTATTTTTGCCCAGAACAAGAATCACGCGGAGTTCATCCTCAAGTGTTTCAACAAGCTTTATCCCCGGTACCACGGCTCTTTTGCCCAGCGGGTCATCTGTGAGGATTCCCACTCCCAGTCCGTCATCAAAGCGTTCAAGGATTCGGAGAAAGAGCCCCAGATAGTCGTTTCCGTCGATATGATGGACACCGGCATTGATGCCCCGGAATGCGTGAATCTGGTATTTTTCAAGCAGGTGAAATCCATCGTAAAGTTCTGGCAGATGATCGGGCGCGGTACGAGGCTGGCTCCGGACCTCACATGCACGGATCAGATTGACGGGGAATATCAGGGCAAGCGCCGCTTCCTGATCTTCGACTATTGTGGCAACTTCGAGTTTTTCCGCCAGAATCCCAAGGGCTACGAGGCCACAGCGGCAAAAAGCCTGTCCCAGAGCATCTTTGAGAAGAAGCTCTCTTTGGCCCAGGACCTGCAGGACGCGGCATTTTCAGATGAGAAATATAAGACCTGGCGAAAAGACCTGATCACAGGCATTTCCACCCAGATCCAGGCCATCAATACGGACCTCTTCACGGCCAAGCTCGAACGGACTTATATCGAGAAGTACAAAGAAATTAATGAAGCGACAGACATCACGGATATGAAGCGGGCGGAGCTTTCCGCCCACATCGGCCCCCTGGTCATTGACGAAGAGAAGGACGAAGGGGCAAGGCGTTTTGACAACTTCATGTACAGCCTGATGCTGGCCCAGCTCGGACAGACCGGCGGATTTGAACACATGAAGAATAATCTCATGGGGATTGCTCACAGCCTTGAATCCAAGGGCTCCATTCCCCAGGTCTCTGCCCGCATGAATGTCATTAAGGAAGTGCAGACGGAAGGCTTCTGGTCAGCCGGTGACCTATATGTGCTGGAAACAGCGAGACAGGAACTCCGCGACCTCATCAAGTTCCTCTTTGACGGGGGCGAAGTTCAGAACAAGGTCTACACATTGATTCATGATGTGGTCCTCTCCAGCACGGAGGGAGCAGGTCTGGATTCGGATGCCTTTACTTTCGAAGACTACCGCAAGCGGGTGAACCAGTACATCCTGCAGCACGAGGACACACTGGCCATTTACAAGCTTACCCACAATATCCGCCTGCAGTCCGGCGATTATGAAGAACTGAAGCGGGTCTTCCAGGAAGAATTGGGAAGCAGGGAAGACTACGAGCGGGAGTTCGGGGACACACCGATCGGCGTTCTGATCCGAAAGGTGGCAAAGCTGGACCACGAGGCTGCGATGGAGGCATTTTCTCAATTCATCAATGACGAAAGCCTGAATTCCAAGCAGATCAACTTCGTCCGCAAGATTATCAACCACATCGAAGTGAATGGCTATATAGACAGCCTTACGGATCTTCAAAAGCCGCCATTCGACCGCCCGGTCAGCTTCAACAAGATGTTTGACGCCAAGACCCGCGAGGGCCTCCTGACCACGATACGCAGCATCAATGATAACGCGACGAAGGTGGATGCGTAATTGGGGAGGTTGGCAAATCATGCTATGACTATCTGATCGGCATGGATAATGAAAACCTCCGTGATATGCAGTACATCTGCGGCGGGGACCCGAACGGAAAAATGTCACTACTCATGGCTTGGGCGGGCGAGAGCCGCAGCGTTGCAGATCCTTGGTACACGCGGGATTTCGAGGCGGCTTATCAGGATGCGGTCATTGGCTGCCGGGCCTTGTTTGAAGACCTGAGCAGGAAACATACAGCAGTAGGGCTTATCGAATACTGATTCCGTCATTTTCCATGCGGATTTCCGAGTCATAGAATGCCGCAACTGCTTTTGACAGGTATTCCGGATCCTTTGCCCCGGCGGATTCGTAAGGGGAGTGCATGGCCAGCTGGGCGAGACCGATGTCGACCGTAGCAGCGGGGAATGTGGCGTTCAGAAGGTTCCCGAGCGTGGAGCCGCCGGCAATGTCGGAATTATTCGTAAACTCCTGGAAGGGCACATCCGCCTTTTTGCAGATTGTCTTGAAGACTGCTGCGGAGACGGCGTCCGTCGTGTATTTCTGGGCAGCATTATACTTGATGACCGGGCCGCCGTTCATCTGCGGCTGATTGACGGGATCATACTTGTCCGGGTGAGCCGGGTGGACGGCGTGGGCGTTGTCCGCGGAAAGGACAAAGCTTTCGGCTATCGCCTGCCGAAATTCGGAAAGCGACAGGCCGAGAGAAGCGGCCGCCCGTTCCAGTGTATCGCGGAAGAAAGAGGAATCCGCTCCCTGGCGGGACCGGCTGCCGACTTCCTCGTTGTCAAAGACGCTGTATATATTCATGGCGTGTTCGGATACGGTATGTGCATTCAGTAAACGATATTGTCGTGCATGGGATGTTAGGTTATAATTACCCACAGAGACATAAAAACTCTATTATTTGGGTGAGTATACACGAACTTCAATGGCATATACACCCGTAATTACCCGTAACTATTATTAATACGTGGAGTTCAATATGATTGGAAGGGAAAAAGAAGCAGATATTCTGAATAACCTTTATCATTCAGGCAAAGCTCAGTTAGTTGCAATCTATGGCAGAAGGCGGGTAGGGAAGACTTATCTTGTCGATGAGGTATTCCAGAATCGTATTACTTTCCGCCATGCCGGTCTGTCGCCTGTTGAAGAAGACGGCAACCGAATGAAAAAGCAGCTCGAGCATTTTTATTATTCTCTTGTGATGCAGGGGATGAAGGCAAAAGCTAAACCAAAGGATTGGCTGGAAGCCTTTTTCATGCTTGAACAGCTTCTGCAGGAAAAAGATGACGGCAGCCGGCAGCTGGTATTTCTGGACGAGCTGCCCTGGATGGATACCAGAAAATCAGGTTTTTTAACAGCGTTCGAAGCATTCTGGAATACTTTTGCCTGTCACAGGCACAATCTAATGGTCATTGTGTGCGGGAGCTCCAATTCATGGATCCTGGATAAACTGATCAACAATCACGGCGGCCTATATGGCCGGGTGACCTATCAGATTCACCTTCTCCCATTTTCCCTGAAAGAGACGAAAGCTTTTTTCAAAGACCGGGATATTATTCTTTCCGATTATGATATCGTGCAAAGCTATATGATTTTCGGGGGGATACCGTATTATCTCGGCTATTTCCAGAGGGGACTCAGTCTGGCTCAAAATGTTGACGCGATTGTCTTCAAAAAAAACGCCCCGCTGCGTACGGAGTTTGACCGACTGTTTTCTTCTGTATTCAGTAGTCCGGAGAAGATGATTAAGCTTGTGAAAACAATCGGCGGGAAACGCATCGGGTTGACCAGAAATGAAATATCAAAACAAAGCGGGATTGTCTCCGGATCCAATTTGACCTCATACCTTTCAGCTCTTATCATGAGTGGATTTGTAGAGAAATATCTACCGTTCGGAGCAAAGAGAGGGGAGGAAAAATATAAATTGACAGATTCTTTCTGCCTGTTCTCTCTGAAATTCCTATTTGAAAAAAGTATCAGTGACGAACATTTCTATGAGCACAGTCTGCAGGATGCCGCTATGATCAGTTGGCGGGGGCTTGCTTTTGAAAATGTATGTTTTCAACACATTCCCGAGATTAAGAAGGCACTTGGAATATCCGGCGTTACTACCAGACAGGCGTCATGGTCTATACGGGAAAGCGTAACGGGGAAATCGGGAACCCAGATAGATATGTTGATAAATCGTGATGATAATGTCGTGAACATGTGCGAGATCAAGTATTCAACAGAGGAATTTGCCATCACAAAAAGCTATGACCTGATTCTCCGTAACCGGGCAGCCCTCCTGTCCGGTCAGATTCCCAAAAGGAAAGCTGTGCACAGCATTCTCATCACTACGTTTGGACTCCGATACAATGAATATAGCGGAGACTTCCTAAAGGTGATTACAATGGAAGACCTATTCTGATGAGGACGCCCATGAAAAAGAATAGATAAACAAAGTTTTCACGGAAAAAGAAAAATCAGATTAAGCCGGCAACATGAAAGGGTACATAGAATGGAACACGTACTGGAAAATGAGAATCTTAGGATTTCCGTTGCTGATCACGGAGCAGAACTTACCCACCTTGTTAACAAGGCGACCGGAGCAGAGTACATCTGGTCGGCGGAGGACTACTGGAAGCGGCACTCTCCGGTGCTGTTTCCTTATGTCGGGAACGTAGCAGATGGTGCTTATTCCGTGAATGGTCAATCGTTTCCGATGGGACAGCACGGATTTGCCCGGGATATGGACTTTCATTTTGAAGGGGCCGACAACGGGCTCCAGTTCCGTCTTGACTATACGGAGGAAACACTGCAGAAATACCCTTATCGCTTCCATCTGCAGATTGGGTATCAACTGAAGGGGCCGGAGGTCAAAGTCTGCTGGCAGGTCACGACAGAAGATGAGCTCATGTATTTCATGATTGGAGCGCATCCGGCCTTTAACTGCCCGCCTCTTGTTCCCAATGCAAATGGCAGCCTGATGCAGGAAAAGAGCAGACGCACCGGCTGTTTTGTCAATTTTCATACTAATGAAAATCCTTCGTATCAACTGATTACGGGCAAGCTGGTCGGACCCGCAAAATATGAGCTTCAGCTCTCTGACGGGCGGATGGAACTTGGCCCACACAGTTTTGTCAAAGATGCGCTGATCTTTGAAGGCGGCAAAATACATGAGCTTTCTTTAGAGACTCCGGAGAGAAAACCGTTTTTGAGCATCCGTTTTGATGCCCCGCTTTTTGGGATATGGTCGCCGGACGGAGATGTGCCTTTTGTCTGCCTCGAACCCTGGTACGGGCGGTCGGATGCCGTCGGGTTTGCCGGGGATATCTCAGATAGAGAATATGAGCAGGTAGTGAGAAAGGGAGAAGTATTCGAAAAAAGTTATATAATCAGGGCGGATACGGATTTCTTCTGATATGGGAACCGGAGGATATGATTGACGGAATAATATAAAAAGGAGGATTCGTCATGGAAATGAAAACAATTTCTGCTTCAATCACTTTTTCAATGGGATTTAGGGTTCCAGCCACGATCCGCTCTGCTGAGATCGAATAACTTGAGGAAGAAATACTCATCATCCGGATACCCATATCCCTGACGCCGAAGCGTCTTGATCTTGTTGTTGATGCCCTCTATCCTGCCGGATGATACATGGTAGGTCGCATGGGCAATGATGCCTTCAAAATGCTGGTCCAGGAGCCTGTGGAACCAAAGGAGATGCTTATTACCATTCTCCTGACACAGGTCCATGATCCAGATGATATCCCCCATCATCTCGGGCTCGCTGTCCCTGCTGTATGCAAGCGTCAGCCGTTCCTTGATGAGGTCGCAGGTAAACAGAAGCGTGTTCGCTTCAAGGAGTTCATCGTACTTTGACTCATAGCCCTCCCAATGTGAAAGTAATCAAACACCGGCTGTATGTGCGGGCACTTTTCCTCGAAGGCCTCCTAGAAATCGGAGTTCATGTCGCAGGCAACAACCTCGACATGATCCATCCATTCCAGCCCGACATGCTCGATGAAGTCGTAGACCACCTGCTTCTTCTTGCCGTGCGAGATCCAGAGGATATGCCCTGTCAGCATGTCGACGATGTGTGTCGCATAGCGGTGGCCGTCATGCAGTTTGAACTCGTCAATCCCGAGGATGCTGGTGGTTGACTCAGGCTTGATCAGTGTCTTGTCGTCAATGGTGTACAGCTTCTTCAGACGTTCGAGATCGATGGCCTTGACGGTATTCCTGCCGAGTCCGGTGATCTCACTCACCTGTTTAAGGGTATATGCGCCGGTGACCAGAAGGTCGCGGGTATACTGCTCGAGCTGCTTCGTGATGCGGTGTCCCTTCGCCAGGAACGGAATGCCCTGCACTATGGTGGCACCACACTTTGAACACTTCATCTGGTGGACCATGAACCTCAGGTAGCTGAAGCTGTTGCCGAAGTTCAGGTGCTGGATGTTTGTAAGGTATCCGCCATTAACGTGCATCTTCCCTCCGCAGAGGGTGCATGTGCGGTCGGACGGCTGCAGAGAGTCGCCCAGCGCCCTAAGGATCGCCGACTCCATATTCAGCGCCATAATAAAGGGCACGCCCAGAAAGTAGATCCGCAGATAAAGTGCGGAGTCGGCCATGGTCTCCTCCGGGGTCCGCAGGAGTTTAAGCAGAGCCGGAGACGCCGCAAGGCCAAAAATCATTAACAGCACGCCAAGAAAAGTCAACGCCGCGACCGCGTTGCCGATGGCCTGCCTCAGCTCTTCTTTGCGGCCGGCGCCGAAAATCTGGCCGATCACGACGGCGGCTCCCGCTGTCAGCGCGACAAAGAAGCCGACCAGAACGTTGATGATCTGGGCTGCGCTCCCTCCGACGGCCGCCAGAGCCTCGAGTCCCTGGTACAGAAGGACCTGCGCGAATTTGAGACCCGGCTCATAGCCGCCCAGGACAGCTTCAACGCCAAAATGGCCAATGCCGGAAATGACCGGTAAAGAGTAAGAATAACCGTCCCGCCTGAATGTTAAATACATGCTAATTAGCATTCTTTGAATGCTATATTGTTTTCCGTGTGCGGAGTATTGTAAAGATATGAGCAAAAATCTGCCCTGGCAGCGGGAGACAGGAGACAAGCATGAGCGAAAGAATAATGATTTCTTTAAATGACGGCTGGAGTTTCGCAAAACCGGGCAAACCGGTCTGCAGAGTGAATCTTCCGCATACTTGGAATGCTGTTGACGGCCAGGACGGCGGGAATGACTACTGGCGGGGAACTCTGCGGATAAGGAGAGAATTATGAGATATACAGGAGACTGGAAAGACTATTTCAAGGGCAGAGATTTCGTCCATCAGGTCGGCTTTTATTCACCGGACTGGAAGACATTTGCCATGAAGCACCATGAGCTGTTCGGGTCTGGACCCTTTTACTACACGACCAACACCTTCGGCCGCCTGCTTTATCGCGGGCAGGAGGTGGATTGCAAGGGACTAAAGTTCCATGCGGCGTACGGCGCGTGGGGCAGTCATACGGTCGAGGTCGTGACCCAGGAACCCTGGGACGTTCCGACCATGTTCACGGTCGGAAATGCGGAGAATCAGCCTGGCATCAATCACATTCACATGTTCGTGGAAGATCTTGAAGAGGCGCAGAAAGCCTGCGACGTCCTGAGCATTCCAGTCGTAACGGTCGGCTATCCGGACCTTGAAAATGCCCTTGCCAAGGCCAGAGCAACAGGCGCCAATGTGGATGAAATCATGGCAAATGCGGATAAACCAAGCTTTATGGTCGTCGACATGCGCAAAGACTTAGGAATGCTGGTTCAGCTGATCACGCCGCGGGCGGCCAGGCTGCACAAACTTATTATCGAGGCCGGGAAAAAACGGGACGGAAAGTTCGACCTTTTCCGAAAAATCTGAATATGAGCGGGAACACCGCGGATGAACAAAAAAAGGATGTATGCAATTATTTTTGCATACGTCCTTTTTTGTTCATCCGGGCGTCTCAAGCGCATTTGTCACTCATGAGTCACCGGTTGTCGACTTTTTCCGGATACATGTCGTGGTTCGCGAGGCGGTTCTTTGCAATCTCCTCCCACTCTATGCCTTTCTTGCCGTGGTTGCAGTAAGGGTCGATGGAAATGCTGCCGCGGGGAAGGAATTTGCCCCAGACTTCGATGTATTTGGGATCAAGCGACTTGCTTTTTTCCTTGACGTTCTTCTGCAATTGTAATATTTTTACAATATCTTCAAGCGGCATTTCGCCGCAGCTGCGTTCGCAGCAGGGCCGGTCCTTTCCGGACGGCTCGGATCTCACATTATTCTTCTATCACTACCTGACGGGTAGGAATAGAAAAGCGCTTTGGCAGATGCTATAATCGAAAGGAGAAAGCCTTTGGAAACAAAGAGAAAAACTTATGACGAGCTCACCTTCACGGATGACTTCATGTTTTGTGAGGTACTGAGGAACCACCCGGAACTCTGCCGGGACCTGGCGGAACTGGTGACCGGCAGGAAGGTGCTGACGGTGCATTTGCCCGAGGCACAAAGGCACGAAAAATTCCTGTATGAAGGCAAGGGTGTCCGCTTCGATATTACCTTTGAGGATGATGCTCATACGGTCTACGACATCGAAATGCAGACTACGCTGAAGGAAACACTGAATAAGCGCAGCCGTTACTATGGAAGCATGCTGGATATGGATCACCTGCGAAGGGGCGCGAAGTATTCCGAGCTTCCGAACACCTACATTGTATTCATATGCCTGGAGGATCCGTTTACTGAAAATATTGCCCGCTATACCTTTCAAGAGACCTGCCTGGAAAGGCTGGATTTGGAACTCGAAGACGGCCGGTCGATTATTTTCATCAATACAAAGGGCGAAAACGGGGCATCTGCTGAACTACTGGAATTTTGCGAATACCTGAACGGACATCAGCCGGCATCTGACTTTACAAACGCCATTAATAAGGCTGTCAACGATCAGAAGGACGACGAGGCGGGAAGGAGGAAATATATGACTCTTCAGGAACACTATGATGAAGAAAGGGAAATCGGTAAGGCTGAAGGCATAGAGATCGGGACAGAAAAAGGTAAGGCTGAAGGCATAGAAATTGGCACGGAAAAGGGTATAAAAATCGGTAAGTCAGAGATGATTCAAAATGCCGTGGCTGCAGGAAAATCTGTGGAACAGATTGCAGATGCGCTGGGTCTTTCCGTAAAAGAAGTTCAGCAGCTTAGCCAGCCCTGATAAAGGAGCTGGGGCCGTTCTTGCTATTTCCAGCAAATACCGCCCATCACTCGAATCTGCAATACCTCATTGTCAGGAAGCAAGTCGCAGAAACGTTGGATTGCTGCAAATGCCGCCCACCGGCAGGATTTCCTAAACCTCACAGGAGAGAAGCAAGTCGCAGAGGCAGGCGTTTGGTGCAGATACCGCCCATCCGCGGCGATTTTTGTTTAACAATTCTTTCTCAGATGGGCGGTATTTGCGTGAATCCGTCGCGTGAGCGACTTATTTTTCATTTAAGAGCTTCTGCAATTCTTATGTATGGGCGGCATTTGCGTGAATCCGTCGCGTGAGCGACTTATTTTTTATTTGAGAGCTTCTGCAATTCCCCGTCATGGGCGGTATTTGCCTCCCTCCCTGGGACAAATCCCATGAGCTGTTTTTGCACACAATTGGACTGCTTTTCGATATGGACGAATCCGCGCGAAGCGTGTAGAATAAGCCTGTCACGGAAAATTTCGCATGAGGCCGCAGCCGCGTAAGGGAAGGCTGCAGGCGTTTTGCAAAATCACTTATTCTCGGAGGGTTTACATTATTATGACTATTGAAGAAATGAAGGCGAAGTTCGCTGCGGTTTTCGGAGACGCCGAGGGCGTGCAGAGCTATTTTTCGCCCGGCCGCGTGAACCTGATCGGCGAGCACACGGACTATAACGGGGGCCACGTCTTCCCCTGCGCCCTGACCATCGGCACCTACGCTGTCGCGAGAAAGCGGACGGACGACAAGCTCCGCTTCTATTCCGCAAACGTCGAGAAGTACGGCACTGTCGAGTGTTCCGTCAAGGACATCAAGTATAATGACAAGTACGGCTGGGCCAATTATCCCATCGGCGTCGTATGGGCCCTGCAGAAGAAGGGCCACCACTTCGACTCCGGCTTCGACATGCTGATCTGGGGCGACATCCCGAACGGGTCCGGCCTTTCGTCTTCGGCCTCCCTGGAGGTCCTGACCGGCGTTGTGATCCGCGACCTCTTCGGATTTAATGGCCTCACGAACCAGGACCTGGCATTGACCGGCCAGTACTCCGAGAACAATTTTAATGGTATGAACTGCGGCATTATGGACCAATTTGCTGTCGCAATGGGCAAAAAAGACAATGCCATCTTCCTCGACACCGCGGACCTCTCCTACGAGTACGCCCCCGTGAAGCTGCCGGACGCGAAGATCGTCATCGTGAATTCGAAGGTCAAGCACAGCCTCGTGGACTCCGAGTACAACAAGCGCCGCGAGGAGTGCGCCCACGCCCTGAAGCAGCTGCAGACGGTCGTGAACATCAACGCCCTTGGCGACCTGGACGAGGCGACGTTCGACAAGCACGCCTCCGTCATCACGGACGAGACGGAGCGGAAACGGGCCCACCACGCGGTATACGAAAACCAGCGCACCATCCGGGCCGTGAGCGAGTTGAAAAAGAATAATATAAAAGAATTCGGTAAGCTCATGAACGCTTCACATGTCTCCCTCCGGGATGACTATGCGACGTCCTGCGAGGA
>JAZASQ010000039.1:0-15453 GCA_036343235.1 Lachnospiraceae bacterium | reverse complement strand
GTCCCCATGGGCCTTCAGTACTCCATCACCGCCATAGGGTCCGTCATCCTGCAGGCGGCCGTGAATTCCCTCGGCTCCCTCTATGTCGCCGCCAATACGGCGGCCGGCCGGGTCCTGATGTTCCTCGAATGCCCGTTTGATGCCCTTGGCTCCACGATGGCGACCTACGGGGGACAGAACGTGGGTGCGGGCAGGAAGGACCGCCTGACCCCGGGCCTTTCCACCGCCTGCATCCTGGGAAGCATCTACAGTGCCTTCGCCCTCGTCCTTGTCATCTTCCTGGGCGACACGCTGACGGGCTTCTTCATAGATGCAGGCGCCGGGAACCGGGCGGAGCTTCTGGCCCTTGGCAAGCAGTTCCTCATCATCAACTGTATCTTCTTCGTTCCATTGGTCTTCGTAAACTGCGTCCGCTTCATGATTCAGGGCATGGGCTTCCCGGGAATCGCCATCCTCTCCGGCGTCATGGAGATGATCGGGCGGACGGCCGCCGCTTTTCTCCTGGTCCCCGCCATCGGCTACACAGGCGCCTGCCTGGCAAGCCCGATAGCCTGGATCCTCGCCGACTGCTTCCTCTGGCCGGCGTACTTCAACCGAAAAAAGCACATTCCGGGATGATACAGCAGGAAGGCGCCGGGGCTGATACCCGGCGCCTTCCTTTCATTTCTCTGTAATTATTTTTTCCACCGGAACATCATAAGAATCCATGGGACAGGCTGCCAGGCGCTGGGCCTCGAAGGCGACGAGGACGGTTTTGGCTCCTGCTGCCTGCGTGAGGTAGCGGTCATAGTAGCCGGCCCCGTGGCCCAGGCGGTTCCCGGCGGCATCGAAGCCGACACAGGGGGCGATAATGAGTTCGATTTCTTCAGGAGAGACCAGTTCGGATTTCTCCACGATCGGCGACCAGATGCCGAAGGGGCCCTGTTCGATGGCCTCCGGATTCGAAGGAACATATGCGTCCATAGTTCCGTCCGGAGAAGAAACCGGATAGCAGACCTTCTTCCCCCGGGAAACGGCCCAGGCGTTGAATTCCCGGAGGTCCGCTTCGTCGGGGGCGGCCAGGTAAGAAAAGATGCAGGAGGCCTTCTGTACCTCGGGGAGACTTTTCAGCTTCTCACAGATGATGCGGCTGTATCCGGCCCTCTGCTCCTCTGTCAGGGCCCGGCGGGCGGCGATGCTGCGCTTCCGGAGGAAGCGCTTCAGAGCCGCCGGGAAGGCATCCCGGATGAAGCCGGCCATATAGAGGGAGCCGAAGGCCACGACCTTCTGTCCTGTCTCCAGGGCTGTAAGGATGCCGGATGAAATGTCCGGGCATGCCGCGGCTTCTTTCCCGGTCAGTGTCCGGATTTCCGCCGCCAGGTCCTCCCCCGCCATGGCCCGGTCGCTGTCCGGCGTCAGGCAGACAAAGGACTCCGCAAACGGAGCGATCACATCGTAGATGGCCTTCCGGTCCTTGTCTTTAAGGAGGCCGATCAGGAAGACCACTTTTTCGCCCGGCAGATATTCTCTCAACATATCGGCAAGAACGCCCGCACACTGGGGATTGTGGCCCCCGTCCAGAAGGAAGAAGGGTTCTTTAAAAAGAAGCTCCCCACGGGCAGGCCACCTGGCTTCCGCCAGGCCCTTCTTCACGGCTTCTTCCGGCAGCTTCCAGCCCCGTTCCCGCAGCGCTTGGGCAATTTCAAGGACGACGGCGGCATTCTTAAGCTGGTGGGCGCCGGCCAGAGAGATGTGATAGTCCCCTCCCCGGTAGGAAAAGTCCTGGCCCGCGAAAGAGGCGGCCTTACTGTGAAGGGCGGAGAAGTCGGCGACGCGGAGGGTTACATTATTCTCGTGACACGTGTCTTCGATGACCTGCATGACCTCCGGGGCGCATTCGTATGAAACGACGCTGCAACCGGGCTTTATGATGCCGGCCTTCTGGGCCGCGATTTCAGGCAGGGTCTTCCCGAGAAATTCCGTGTGCTCGAGGCCGATATTCATGATACATGCGACTTCCGGGGCGTCGATGACATTCGTCGAATCGAGCCGCCCGCCCATGCCGACCTCGAGGACGACGATGCCGCATTTCTTCGCCGAAAAATAGAGCATGGCGATGGCCGTCGAAATCTCAAACTGCGACGGGTGGTCTTCCATGGCATCGGCTTCGGCCGCCACGCGCGCCGTATATTCCGCAAGTTCGTCATGACTAATGTAAACCCCGTCGACACTCATGCGCTCGCAGAAGTCCACGAGGTGCGGGGAGATGTAAAGGCCGGTGCGATAGCCCGTTTCCTGCAGCACGCTTGCTATCATGGCGCAGCAGGACCCCTTGCCGTTCGAGCCCGCCACATGGACGAATTTCAGGTCCTTTTGCGGATCGCCGAGCCGGCTCAGGAGCTCCCGCGTACGGGAGAGGCCGAGCCGGGTCTTCGACCACCCCTGCGTTTCTATGTAGGATACCGCTTCTTCGTAAGTCAATTTTTTCACCCTCTCAAAAACCAGGCGGGGTACCACCGGTATCCGACCCGGATTGTTCCTCCTCTATTCAAGCCCGACCAGCTGCTTTCTCCGCCGCCTCGATCACATGCTCACAGAGAACGGCCGTCGTCACGGCCCCGACGCCGCCGGGAACCGGAGTAATCGCCGATACAACAGGCTCCGCGGCGTCGAAGTCACAGTCCCCGCACATATTGCCGTTTTCGTCCACATTGATGCCCACGTCGATGACGACCTGGCCCTTCTTGAAAAATTCCTTCGAAAGGAGCCTGGCCCTTCCGATGGCGGCCACGACGATGTCCGCGTTCCGGCACTCGGCAGCAAGGTCTTGTGTCCTGCTGTGACAGACAGTCACCGTGGCGTTTTCGGCGAGAAGCAGCATGGATACGGGCTTCCCAATGACGAGACTGCGGCCTGCGACCGTTACACGCCGTCCTGCCAGAGGCACCTCATAATATTTCAGCAGCCGAACGACCGCCTCCGCCGTACAGGGCGGGAAACCTGCTCCCGTGCCGGAAAAGACCCGGGCCAGGGAGCCGCTTGTCATACAGTCCGCATCCTTTTCCGGCAGAAGCAGGCGGGCAGCTGCATTTTCAATTTCCTTGTCCGCAAGAGGGCGGAACATGAGACAGCCGTGGATACTCTCGTCCATATTGATCGTACGAATAGCCGAAAGGACCTCTTCCTTCTTTGCCCCCTCAGGAAGAAGAAACTTCTTTACTCCGACTCCGACCTTCTCACAGCGCTTCAAAGCCGCGTTCTCATAGGCGATGTCGTCGCCCCGTTCTCCGACCCGCAGGAGGGCCAGGGTGGGGGTGATGCCCTTCTCTTTCAGGGCACTTGTCCTCCCGATCAACTCTTCTGTAAGCGCTTTTGCGCAGGGCGCACCTTTCAGAATTTCTGCCATCGTTTTTCCTCAGTAAGGGGGCCGGCGCTCTGCGCCGGCCCCAAACAAATCATTTGCTTTCCCGAATCCGTTCCTGCACTTTTCTTCCTACAGCTTCCGCCCTGGGAACGCATTCATTCAGAACGGCGTCCACATTGGCCTCGGTTTCTTCCGCGAAGGCCCGATCTTTCATAGACTTCGTATTGATGAAGACATTCTTTGCGGCGGCTTTCAATGCGGCCGCCAGAAGGTCCGCTCCGCAACCCACGTCGGATATCATGAGGGCAGAACACTTCTCCGCCATCTCCTCCGTGAGATCCACCGCATCGGAAAGAATGGAGAGCATCTTCGAAGGGGCCTCTATTGCGTCCTTCGTTGCCTGCTCGAGAACTGCCTCCCGAGTCGGGTCGTCTTTCGGAATCGCATAGGCCTTCGAAAGAGGCTCGAAGGCAGCGGCGTCCTCGTCCACCAGGGACAGGAGGCCATGAACCATCCAGTTGCCGTCAGAAATCATGCGGCGGATATCATCCTCATAATCCGAATACTTCTTCTTTCCCAGGGTGAACTGACCTGCCATCAGGACGAGGGCGATGCCGTTTGCCCCGGTCAGGGCGGCGGCTCCGCCACCGCCCGGCACGGAATACTTCCCGGCCAGACGGTCCGTGAAAGCGCTCACACTTAAGTCTGTCAGTTTTTCAGGCAAACCATCCCTCCAAAAGTTCAGCACGCATTGCGTGCGTCCTATTGTTCTCAAGTCATCAGAACAGTCCGGAGATTACCCCGTTCTCATCGACGTCAATCTTCTCCGCCGCAGGTACTTTCGGCAGGCCGGGCATAGTCATGATGTCTCCGGTCAGGGCCACGATGAAACCGGCGCCGGCATTGACTTTTACATTGCGTACCGTGATGCGGAAGCCCTGGGGCGCGCCCTTAAGCGTCGGGTCATCGGAGAAGGAGTACTGGGTCTTTGCCATGCAGACGGGAAGGTCGCGATAGCCGTTCGCTTCAATCTCAGCAATCTGCTTCTTCGCATTCGTCGTGAAGTCGACGCCGTCCGCGTGGTAGATCTTCGTCGCGATATCGTTGATCTTGTCCTCAATGGGCTGCTCGAGCTCATAGGAATACGTGAAGTCATTCGGCTCCTCGCAGAGGCGGACAACTTCCTCGGCCAGGGCCCTGCCGCCTTCGCCGCCCTTGGCCCAGACTTCGGAAAGTACGGCATTGACGCCGAGCTCATTGCACTTCTTCTGCACGAGGTCGAGTTCCGCCTTCGTATCCGTAGGGAAGGCATTGATGGCTACGACGCAGGGAAGTTTGTATACATTTTTGATATTTCCCACATGCTGAAGGAGGTTGGGCAGGCCCTTTTCCAGCGCTTCGAGATTCTCTTCATTGAGATTCTCCTTGGCAACGCCGCCGTGGTACTTGAGGGCCCTTACCGTTGCCACCATGACGACGGCAGCCGGGTGCAGACCGGCAATCCGGCACTTGATGTCGAGGAACTTCTCGGCCCCGAGGTCCGCAGCGAAGCCGGCCTCTGTAACCGTGTAGTCCGAAAGCTTCAGGGCCATGCGGGTCGCCGTGATGGAGTTGCAGCCGTGAGCTATGTTTGCGAACGGGCCGCCGTGGATAAAGGCCGGCGTGCCTTCGAGGGTCTGCACGAGGTTGGGCTTTAATGCATCCTTCAGAAGGGCTGCCATGGCACCCTCGGCTTTGAGGTCATGGGCCGTCACGGGCTTGCCCTCATAGGTGTAGCCGACGACGATGGAGGCCAGCCGCTTCTTCAGGTCGGGAATGTCGGAGGACAGGCAGAGGACCGCCATGACCTCGGACGCCACGGTGATATCGAAGCCGTCCTCTCGCGGCACTCCGTTCATGCGGCCGCCGAGCCCGTCCACAATGTTCCGAAGCTGCCGGTCGTTCATGTCGACGGCCCGCTTCCAGGTGATGCGCTTGGGGTCGATTCCCAAGGCATTGCCCTGCTGAATGTGATTATCCAGCATGGCGGCAAGGAGGTTGTTCGCAGCCCCGATGGCGTGGAAGTCGCCCGTGAAGTGGAGATTGATGTCCTCCATCGGAACGACCTGGGCATAACCGCCGCCGGCCGCTCCTCCCTTGATGCCGAAGACAGGGCCGAGCGAGGGCTCTCTAAGGGCCGCGATGGACTTCTTCCCGATCTTCCGGAGCCCGTCTGCGAGGCCCACGGACGTCGTGGTCTTTCCTTCGCCGGCCGGGGTCGGGGTGATGGCAGTCACGAGAATGAGCTTGCCGTCCGGGTGCCCGCTCATGTCCTTCAGCATGCGGTAATCGACCTTGGCCTTATAATTTCCGTACTGCTCGAGGTACTTTTCGTCGACGCCCGCAGTCTTCGCAATCTCCGTGATGTGCTTCATTTTGCAGGCCTGTGCAATCTCGATGTCTGTCATCATTTCCTCCTTAAATAAAAATTATTTTTTGTCTGCTTCTTCGATTGCCTTCTCGCAGGCCTTGATGACGATCTTCAGGGCCTTGATGCGGGCGTAGTGCTTGTCGTTGGACTCAAGGACGTGCCAGGGGGCGAAGGCCGTGTTCGTCTTCTTCAGCATTTCATTGACGGCCCCTTCATAGAGGTCCCACTTCTCCCGGTTCCGCCAGTCCTCGTCCGTGATCTTCCACTGCTTCTCGGGATTGGCTTTTCGTTCGTTGAAGCGCTCGAGCTGGGTGTCCTTATCTATCTGCACCCAGAACTTGATGACGACGGCGCCCCAGTCGTTAAGTTCCTTCTCGAACTCGTTGATTTCATTATAGGCCCGCTGCCAGTCGTTCTCGGAGCAGAATCCCTCGAGCCGTTCCACCATGACGCGGCCGTACCAGGTCCGGTCGAAAATCGTGAAGTGGCCGCTTCTCGGAAGCCGGGTCCAGAAGCGCCAGAGGAAGTGGCGGTTCTTCTCGTGGGGCTCGGGGCTAGCAATGGGCTCGACCACAAATCCTCTCGGATCCAGGGCCGCAGCAATCCGCTTGATGTTGCCGCCCTTGCCGGCCGCGTCCCAGCCCTCGTAGGCGATAATGACGGGAATCCGCCGCCGGTACATCTTGTAGTGAAGCTCCCGGAGCTTCTTCTGAAGCTTCTTCAGTTCCTTCCGGTAGTCCTCGTCGGAAATCGTCTTGTCGAGATTAATATCCTTTAAGTCCTCAATCGGCAGGAGCTGGAAGACGTTCTGGCGGATGGGGGCGGCCTTGCCGTGGTTCTTTAATGCCGTGTCTATGCCGGAATTTATGAAGGAGAGGACCTGAAGCAGGGCCCACTTCTTATCATCCGTATCGATGATGCACCAGGGAGCCCCGCCGGAATTCGTGTCCTCAAGGTAACGGTCATAAACGTCGTAGAACTTGTCATAGTGGTCGTTCTGATACCAGTCGTCCCCATTCACGCGCCACTCGGTGTCGGCGTCAGAGTCCAGGGCCTTCAGGCGGTGCTTCTGCTCCTTCTTCGAAATCTGGAAGAAGAATTTCAGGACCAGATAGCCGTTGTCCATGAGGGAGCGCTCTGCATTATTGATGGAGCGGATGCGGGACCGGTACTCGTCCGGGGTCAGATCCCCTTTCAGGAGGCCGTTCGTGACTTCCTCCATCCAGAAGGAGTCATAGAAGGCGAACTTGCCGCCCTCGGGAATGACCTTCATGTAGCGGTACAGAAACGGGAAGCGGCGGTCGTCGTCCGTGATCTTCGACATATTCGTAACCCGGAAGAAACGGGGGTCGATGTCCTTGATGACCCGGCCGAGAATACTGCCCTTCCCCGCGGCCCCCCAGCCTTCGAACATGACCATGACCGGGAGATTCGCCTCCTTGATGGCCATCTGGTTCCTAAAGAGTTTCTCCTGCTCTTCGGCAATCTTCTCCGAAAGGTCGAGGCCTTCCGGTATTTCAGGTGCAGCAAAGTCCTTCAGCATAAAAATGCCCCCTTTCAATTAAAAGAATTATAGAGAAAAAAGGACAAAAAGAAAAGTGCCTGCCTTTCGATAGGTACGAAAGACAGGCACTGTAAAATCACTGTTTAGCGGGCTCCGTGGAGTAGAAGGCCTTCTTCAGGGGAATCCAGATGATGAAGGCATAGACGAGACCGATCAGGGCCGTAGCCAGCTGAATCACGGAGTAGGTCATCTGCAGCTTCGGGAGCATGGGGGCCATCTTCTCGGGAAGGGTGGCCGTGCCGAGTACGCCGAGGCTGATGGTAAGGCCCATGAATAATGCCTTCGCGCAGGCACCGACAAGACCGCCCACGATGAAGAATACATTGTTCTGCTTCTTATGATCGAAGGCCCAGAAGACCAGGGCGAGAATGGCATTGCCGCACATGATGAGGGGCATGATGACCGGGAACATCTTCATGATGGGAGCGCCCGTAATCAGGAATGCCGTGATAGGCGTGATGACGGACAGGATGACGCCGCAGACCGGGCCGCAGGACACGACAGCGAGCAATATGCAGGCGTTGACAATCGGGCCCGTGATGAATACGGACAGGTTCTTAAAAAACTGGAATACGATGCAGATGGCGAGCAGGACGGCCGTCGTCGTAATCCGTTTTGCTGTAATCTTCATGTTTCCTCACATTCTAACCACGTCTTTGTGGAAAGCAAAATTTTTGTGTACCAAAACCGAACCTATTTATATCATAGTCCCTATTTCTTCACAAGTTACATTGCACGCAAAATGGATAATGTATACAAAAAAGGCCACACCCCTGCGGCGTGGTCTGATTCAATTAATTTTGTGCAAATTCGGACAGTTCGAGGCCCGGATTCCGCTCCTCCGTCATGCGGATGGACCACTCGTTCACCCAGAGCAGGAGCGGGCGGTCTTTTAAGTCCTTCACCTTCTTCATGTCGGAAGTGCCGGAAAGGGCGTCCATGTCGACATCCGCATTCTCCACCCAGCGGATGTACTCGTAGGGCAGGTTCTCGAGAATAATGTCGACATTGTACTCATGCTCGAGCCTGTACTTCAGCACGTCGAACTGGAGGACGCCGACAACGCCGACAATGATCTCCTCCATGCCGGTATTGTACTCCTGGAAGATCTGGATGGCGCCTTCCTGGGCAATCTGGTTGATACCCTTGATGAACTGCTTCCGCTTCATGGTGTCCACCTGGCGGACTCTGGCGAAGTGCTCGGGAGCGAAGGTCGGGATACCTTCGAACTTGAAGTGGTCTTTGGCATTCGTCAGGGTGTCGCCAATCGAGTAGATGCCCGGGTCGAAGAGGCCGATGATGTCACCGGCAAACGCCTCCTCCACAATCTTCCGCTCCTCGGCCATCATGGCCTGGGGCTGGGTCAGACGGACGTCCTTGCCGCCCTGGACGTGAAAGACAGTCATGCCGGACTCGAACTTTCCGGACACGATCCGCAGAAATGCAATCCGGTCCCTGTGGGCCTTGTTCATATTGGCCTGAATCTTGAAGATGAAGCCGGAGAAGTCCGGATTCGTGGGCTCAATAAGTCCGGCATCGCTTTTCCTTGCCAGCGGAGGCGTGGTCATTTTAAGAAAATAATGTAAAAACGTCTCGACGCCGAAATTTAAGAGCGCCGACCCGAAGAAGACAGGGGAAAGCTTTCCGGCGCTTACGGCCTCCTGATCAAATTCCGCCCCGGCTCCGTCGAGAAGCTCGAGCTGATTTTTCAGTTCTTCCTTCTCATCCTCGTCGACGTATTTCGAAAGCTCCGGATCATCGATATCGAGGTCGAGCTCCGTGCCTTCCTTCGTTCCCTTCTGGGTGTCGGAGAAGATCTCCACCTTCTTCGTGTTCCGGTCGTAGATACCCCGGAAGCCCTTTCCTGAGCCGATGGGAACGGAGACGGGACAGCAGGCGATACCGAGGTTGGATTCAATATCATCTAGGAGCTCGAAGGTATCCTTTGCGTCCCGGTCCATCTTGTTGATGAAGGTAAAGACCGGAATGCCCCGCATGGAGACGACCTTGAAAAGCTTCTTCGTCTGGGCCTCGACGCCCTTTGACGCATCGATGACCATGACGGCGGAATCGGCCGCCATCAGCGTCCGGTAGGTGTCCTCCGAGAAGTCCTGGTGGCCGGGGGTGTCGAGAATGTTGATGCAGTAGTCGTCGTATTCGAACTGGAGGACGGAGGACGTGACGGAAATACCACGTTCCTTCTCGATCTCCATCCAGTCGGATACCGCGTGCCTGGCCGTGGCCTTGCCCTTGACAGACCCTGCCGTATTGATCTGGCCCCCGTAGAGGAGGAACTTCTCCGTCAGGGTCGTCTTTCCGGCATCGGGGTGGGAAATTATCGCAAATGTACGACGCCGCTTGATTTCTTCGTTTGTATTCATAATAAATCACACAAGTAGGGCCGCAACGAAAGTTGCGGCCCTACCATAAGTCTCAAAGATTACTTGAACTTTCTCTTACGAGCAGCTTCAGACTTCTTCTTTCTTCTGACGCTGGGCTTCTCGTAATGCTCACGCTTGCGGATCTCCTGCTGGATTCCGGCATTGGCGCAGCTTCTCTTGAACCGGCGCAGTGCGCTGTCCAGAGACTCGTTTTCTTTTACGGTAACGCTCGACATATCTTCTATCCCTCCCTCCAGTAGTGAATTTGTGCTCACCAACTGTATGGGTAAATGCTATTCGAAAGCTCGCACAGATAGGTATTATAGCAGACTTTTCAATTCAGTCAACCACATTTTTCGGGAGTCTCTCACATCTTAAAGAACTCGATCTCGTCCAGGAGTTCCTGCGGGACTTCCTCGTCCTTCGTCTTCATCCTCGAAATGATATTGAGGATGGGGCGGGCCTGCTGGTTCACTTTATTTTTCATCTTCGCGATGAGCTGCTGGTACTGGGGATTGGCCCCGAGCTCCTCCCTTAAGTCCTTGGCGAAAGGACAGTAGGTGAAGATAATCTGCCGGGCGACCTTGTTGAGACGCAATGCGCCCCGGGACTCAAACTTGATATACGTGAGATAATCCTGGACGAAGACTCTTCGGAAATTGTTCGAAGCCTTCTGCAGGGCCTTTTTCACCTTCTCCCGGTACTCGGGCGTGAGGGAAGAATTCTTCTTATAGTACTGAAGGTAGTCGGAGTACTCGGCTGTCAGAGACGGGTCGGAAAGGTCGTTCCAGTGGACGCCCTGCTCCGTCTTGCACATCTCCCAGCGGAACTCGCCGCAGACCTCTGCTATGGCGTCCGGCAGCTCTTCCATATTGAAGAGGGGCATGAGCATGCGGGCGTGGGTGGAACGGCGCTTGCCTTCGATTTCCTGCCAGAGGACGGACCGGTTCCCTACGTTCGGCATCATGATGAAATAGGGCTGATACTCATGATGGACGACGATCTGGGTAATGCCGAGCTCTTCATTAGTATAGATATCCTCCCGGTAGAAGCACTTGAAGTCGAGCTTTTTCAGGTTCGCCAGTTCTTCCCGGATGCGGTCCGCGGACACATAGCACTTCTCGAGGGGCAGCATGGCGTTCACGGAATCAAAGAAGGGGAAGAAGACAGAAACCCGGCCGAAAGTCATTCGGTTGCCGAGCTCGAAGAGATTCTTCATCTCAAACCGCGTCATCTCCTTCTTGTCCTTGAGGAGCTTCTTCTCCATGGCTTCCGTGATTTCCCCGTTCATCTTCCGGTCGCGGAGGGAGGCGGGATAGTCCATGTCGAATTCGTTCCTGGAGGGCTCGTTCACGCCCTTATAGATGCGCTGCAGCCACTCGTAGACCGTGAAGACCTGCCCGTTCGGGTCCGGCATGTATTCGACGGTGTAGTTAAATATTTTTTCCGTGTTCTGCTCGCCGGCAATCTCCTTGTCGAAGAAGCCGGTCATCAGGAACATCTTCACTTCAATCGGGATGTCGTCCGACTGAATGGCGTTGAAGAAAATCCCGTCGTAAATCTTATAGAACCAGGCCGTAAGCTTCCTGCGGAGCTTCCGGAGGTCATCTGAAGTATCGCTTCGATCCGGCACGGCCTTATACTGCTTCCAGAGGGCGAAGAACTCGTCCCTGCCCTCTTTCGGAATGCCGGAAAAGGACACGATGGAAGCCGGGGCGTTTTCGAAGGAAGGAATATTCCCGCCCGCAATGGCTTCCTGAGTGGCCGCCGCAGACCGCTGGCTCTTCACGACCTCCGCGACCTCGTCGTACTCCTTCAGGAAAGCGGCCGACTCGTCAAGAATCTTCGCGATATAGGTCCCGGTCTCGTCGCACTGCTTTGCGGCCTCGGAAATAAAGGTATGGGCCGTCATGACGATTCCGGTGCACATGTCGGGCCCCAGGGTGTAAATCTGCTGCTTCATGCGGTCGTCGTAATCGACAAACGTGTTCAGAAAGGAAATCTCCCAGTTGGGAATGGCCGTCTCAGGCGGGTCCGGCAGGGCCATGATCTTGGGGAAGGACATGGGTTTCTTCCGGATTGTGGCGCAAAGGGAGAGGTACTCCTTCACGTGGTCCGTGATTTCCTTCTTCCGCTTCAGGGCGTAGGTCCGGTACTCTATGGCCGCGTCGCAGAAATCGGCTGCATTTCTTACGGCCGCAGAGGCCATCTGGGGGGCAATCTTCTGGTTCACGTGGATGACGTTCTCGACGGTCTCCGCCCCCTTGGCCGGATAGCCGTAGATGACGGTGTCCCCTTCAGCTTTATACTCGCAGCGGTAGGGCTCCCCCTCGTTTTCCGAGAGGCCTAAGATACTGCCGGGTGTGAACTCGAGCGTCTTTTCCCCTATGAGGCACGTGACGGCCCCCTTCAGCACGACTTCGTATTCCGTGCAGGGGCTGCCCTTTTCATGTACGGCCTGTTTGTCCGAAAACTGCTTCAGAGCCATGATATGTCCTTAAAATTACTTAGAGTTCTTCTGCCGCCTGTACTTGGCGAAGGCCACGGCCTGAGGGTTCCAGCCGTTGATCTGGCACTTGATGGAGCAGAATACCGGAATGCTCATGCCCTGCTCCCAATAGGCATCGATTTCCGCCTGAGGCAGGGTAAACTCCCGCCCGCAGGACTGGCAGATGAGGGTCATTTCGCGCTGTGCCATGGTCCGCTCCTTTCAAAAGATTATGCTTACAAGCCTTACTACATGCCTGAGCGATTACCTCAGCAGCTTCCTTGCTGCTTCAAAGGCATCCTCGATACCTTCAGGGTTCTTGCCGCCGGCCTGAGCCATGTCGGGACGACCGCCGCCGCCACCGCCTACAGCAGGCGCGGCGGCCTTGATAAGGTCGCCTGCCTTCACGCCGGCCTTGACAGCCGCTTCATTTGCCATGCAGACGAGGTTGACCTTCCCGTCGTTTTCGCCCGCAAGCAGAACTACGTAAGGCTTGTCGGAATTCTTCGACTTCAGTTCATCGCCGAGATTCCGGAGGCCGTTCATGTCAACGCCGGAAAGCTTGCGGAAGGAAGCCGTGATGTTCCCGAACGTTTCGGTGTCATCCTCTGCCGCGCCCATAGCTGCCTTTGCGGCAGCAGCCTTCAGGGACTCGATTTCGGACTTCAATGCCTTTTCATCAGCGAGGACTTTCTCTATACGCTCCGGAACTTCCCCGGGCTTTGTCTTAAGGAGAGCTGCTGCTTCCGTAAGCTTCTTCTCGACCCCGGCATAGTAAGCAAATACTGCCTTGCCGGTCAGGGCTTCAATCCGGCGGACACCGGAGGCAACACCGGCCTCGGACACAATCTTAAAAGCTCGGATTACAGAAGTATTCTTCACATGGGTGCCGCCGCAAAGCTCAGTGGAAAAAGTACCCATGCGGACAACCCTTACCTTGTCCCCGTACTTCTCTCCGAAGAGGGCCATGGCCCCGGTCTTCTTTGCATCCTCTAATGACATGACGTCCGTCGTGACATCAAGGCCTTCAGCAATCTTTTCATTGACGATATCTTCGACCTGCTGAATCTCCTCGGGCGTCATGGCCGAGAAGTGGGTGAAGTCGAATCTGAGCCGCTCAGGGTTCACGTCGGACCCGGCCTGGGTGACGTGGGATCCCAGAACCTGCCGAAGGGCTGCCTGCAGGAGATGCGTTGCGGAATGGCCCTTTGCGATATCGGCCCGGCGCTCTGCGTCCACCTCCAGGTTGACGCGGTCATTCAGGGAAATCGTCCCCTCTTCCATCTCGCCCACATGGCCGACCTTTCCGCCGGCGAGGTGAATCGTGTCATCAACGATGAAACGGCCGTCAGGTCCAGAAATCACGCCGGTGTCGCCGCACTGGCCGCCCATGGTGCCATAGAAGGGAGTTACGTCCGTGACAATGGTACCCTTCTGGCCGGCAGTCAGGCTCTTTACGACTTCATTCTCGGTCGTCAGGGCCGTGACAACGCCCTCATCATTCGTGAGAGAATCATAGCCACAGAAGTCTGTGGTCAGAGTCTTATCGAGCTGCTCGTAGACCGTGGCGTCCTTGCCCATGTAGTTCGTGACTTTCCGGGCTGAGCGGGCCCGGGTCCGCTGCTCTTCCATGCAGTTTTTGAAGCCTTCTTCGTCGTAGGTATAGCCCTTCTCCTCGAGGATCTCCTTCGTGAGGTCGACAGGGAAACCATAGGTGTCGTACAGTTTGAATGTGTCGGCACCGGAAAGGACCGTACGCCCTTCGGCTTTCATATTATTCTCGAAATCGGAAAGGATGGCGAGCCCCTGGTCGATGGTGGCGTTGAACTTCTGCTCTTCTTCCGTGAGAACCCGCGTGATGAAGTCCCGCTTCGTCTCGAGTTCGGGATAGCCGTCCTTGCACTCGTCAATGACCGTACCGGCCAGCTTGGCCAGGAAGAGGCCATCGATGCCGAGAAGGCGTCCGTGGCGGGCAGCCCGGCGGATGAGGCGGCGAAGGACATAGCCTCTTCCCTCATTCGAAGGCAGGATGCCGTCCGATACCATGAAGGTTGAGGAACGGATGTGGTCCGTGATGAGACGGATGCTTACGTCGTCCTTGTCATTTTCCTGATACTTCTTCCCGCAGAGGCCGCATACGGCGTCCCGGATGGCCTTCATGGAGTCAATGTCAAAGACAGAGTTTACGTCCTGCATGACAACAGCCAGACGCTCGAGGCCCATGCCGGTATCGATGTTCTTCTGCTTCAGCTCCGTGTAGCCGCCCTTGCCATCGCCCTCGAACTGGGTGAAGACATTGTTCCAGACCTCCATGAAGCGGTCGCCTTCGCCGCCCAGGACGTCCTCAGGGCCGTTGCCGTACTTAATGCCCCGGTCGTAGTGAATTTCGGTGCAGGGACCGCAGGGGCCGGCACCGTGCTCCCAGAAGTTGTCGGACTTGCCGTCGGGTCCGCGGCCGATGCGCATGATCTTTTCAGCCGGAACGCCGATTTCCTCGTTCCAGATCTTGAAAGCCTCGTCGTCATTTTCATAAATCGTGACGTAGAGACGATCTTTGTCCATCTTCAGGACTTCGGTCAGGAATTCCCAGGACCAGTGAATGGCCTCCTCCTTGAAATAGTCACCGAAGGAGAAGTTTCCGAGCATCTCGAAAAATGTGAGGTGGCGTGCTGTCTTTCCGACGTTTTCGATATCGCCTGTCCGTACGCACTTCTGGCAGGTCGTGACTCTTGTCCGGGGCGGAATCTCCTCACCCGTGAAGTAAGGCTTCAGAGGCGCCATGCCTGCATTGATGAGAAGTAATGAGTTGTCGTTCTTCGGTACGAGGGAGAAGGAGTCCATCTTCAGATGTCCCTTGCTCTCGAAAAATTCCAGGTACATGCGCCGGAGATTGTTCACCGAGTAATCCACTTGTTTGTTCCTCTTTTCTTTTTATTGCATACGCTGGATGACAGCGTTGGCTTTCGCATATATTTCCGCAGGGTCGAAGCCGATGTCGTACTTGCCGTTCTCATAGAGTATGCGGCCGTTTACCATGGTTAGGACCACGTTCTGCTTCCCACCGGCGTAGACAAGGTTCTTGACGAGATTGTTTTCAGGCTGCATATTCGGCTGCTTGAGGTCAATCATAATAATATCGGCCTTCTTTCCGGCTTCGAGCCGGTCGCAGTAGGAAAGCCCCATGGCCTTTGCCCCGCCTGCTGTGGCCGCGTAGAGAATCTCATCCGCTTTGATGGAGGCCGCATCCATTTCCCTCACCTTTGAAAG
>JAZASQ010000038.1:0-15520 GCA_036343235.1 Lachnospiraceae bacterium | reverse complement strand
CATGCTTGAAGAGATGCAGGAAAACCCGCTCGATCCCCATATTGCCCTGCCCCTGAAGGAAGGAGCTGACCCCAGAAGCGCGGAGAACTTCCACCGCATCGGCATCACGTTTACGTATAAGTCGGTCGAGGAATCAAACAACGGCTTCCTCGTTGAGATTCTGGCCGGAACAAGGGTCGAGGTCACGGACATTTCCTATTCAAAGGACAATATCACGGCCTCCTACACCTTCTACCCCACCATCAATGACCTCGACGCCCGGCAGGAATCCGAGATGCTCTCCTATCTCAAAGACATCGTGAAGAATATTTCCTCCCATTTCCAGGGGGCCGACGACTACCTCAAGTTCATGGACAATATCCACTCGGTCTCCCAGATGATCTCCTGGCTGGCCCGCTTCACCCCCATGAGCGCCGATGAGAAGTACGAGCTTTTAAAGACCGATTCCGACCGGGACCGGGCCCTCCATTTCATGGACGTCCTCATCAAGCAGCGAGAGTCCCTGGACTGGAATATCTCGATCAATGAGCGTATGTCCGAACGGACGAACAAGTATTACCGGAAGCAGATGCTTCGAGAACAGCTCTCCGCCATCCAGAAGGAACTCTCCGAAGAGGACGAGGACGGCGCAGACGGCGGGGCCGGCGGCAAACGCAGAAAGAAGAAGGACTACCGGGAGCGCATTGCAGAGGCGAAGCTTCCGGAAGAGATTGAAAATGCGGCTCTTGACGAACTTGACCGCCTCGAAGACCAGCCCGAGGGAAGTGCAGAGACTTCCGTCATCCGCAACTACTTAGACTTCATCCTTGCCCTCCCCTGGCACCTGGAGGAAGGAGAAAAGCCCGACCTTAAGAACGCTGAAAAGATCTTAAACGACGACCACTACGGTCTTGAGAAAGTGAAGAAGCGGATCCTGGAGCATCTGGCTGTCATGCAGCTTAGGGGAGATAATAAGGGCAGCATTCTTCTCCTCGTCGGCCCTCCCGGAACCGGCAAGACTTCCCTCGGAAAGTCCATTGCAAAAGCCCTGGACCGGAAATACGTCCGTCTCTCCCTCGGCGGCATCCGGGACGAGTCCGAGATCCGCGGCCACCGGCGGACCTACGTCGGCGCCCTGCCCGGCCGGATTCTTAACGGCATCAAGCAGGCGGGCACCATGAATCCCGTCATGGTACTCGACGAAGTGGACAAGATTCAGGAGGGTGGTTTCTCAGGCGACCCTTCCTCCGCCCTGCTTGAAGTCCTGGACCCCGAGCAGAACAATACATTCACGGACCACTACCTCGACCTGCCCTATGACCTTTCGAATGTCTTCTTTATTGCGACGGCCAATACGACGGAAACCATTCCCGCTCCCCTCCTTGACCGCATGGAGGTCATTGAGATTTCCTCCTACACGGAGGCCGAGAAGTTCCACATCGCAAAGGAACACCTGATTCCCCAGGTTCTCGAGGAGACCGGCCTCAAAGAAGGCGACCTGACAATTGACGACGATGCCCTGAAATCCATCATCTCCGACTACACCATGGAGGGCGGCGTGCGGAATTTAAAGAAACGCATCCAGCAGATTGCCCGCCACACAGCCTCTGATGAGGTGACCGGAAAGACCTCTCTTCCTGTCGAAGTGAAGAAGGACGACCTCAATAAGCTTCTTGAGCGCAAGGTCAACTTCCATGACAAAGTCGCAGATTCGAACCCGCCAGGAGTCATTACAGGCCTGGCCTGGACCCAGGTAGGCGGCGAGATTCTCTTCATAGAGGCGGCGGACATGCCGGGATCCGGTCAGCTGATTCTGACGGGCCAGCTTGGCGACGTCATGAAAGAATCGGCCCAGATTGCCCTCTCCCTCATCAAGTCCCGCCTGCCCATCGATGCGGAGAAGTATAAGGACCGGGATATCCATATCCATGTCCCCGAAGGAAGTGTCCCCAAGGACGGACCTTCCGCCGGCATAGCCCTTTCGACGGCCCTGGCCAGCCTCTTCACCGGAAAGGCCGTGGATTCCCACATCGCAATGACCGGCGAGATCACCCTTCGGGGCAAGGTCATGCCCATCGGCGGCCTCAAAGAAAAGCTTCTCGCAGCAAACCGGGCCGGCATCACGAAGGCTCTGATTCCTAGAGAGAATATGCAGGACCTTAAAGACCTGCCGGAGGAAGTCCGTTCGGCCCTCACCATCGTTCCGGTGGATACGATTGAGGACGTACTGAAGGAGACCATCGGCGAGGTTCTTCCCCCGCCCAAACCCTTCTTCCCGGGCGAATTCAAGGCGGAGACGCCGAAGAATATGCCGCTCCCGACGGACCCTCTGAAACGGCCACAATCTCTGGCCTGAATATGCTATAATGGAAAGCGGTACGAAAAGTACCGCTTTCTTTTTGAGTGAGTCCTTTTTCACGAGGTGCGGGCCCATGAAACAGCTTTCCTTCTCCATTCCCAATGAACACGCCTTTGAAAACGCCATAGACCGGGTCACAGCAGGTCCCGAATACGCGGCAGCCTCAGATGTACTGGCTCTGGCCGTCATCGGCCGGCAGGAGCCCGAATACGTCGAGCGTCTGATTGAGGTTTATAAGGAGCGGGAAGTTAAGGGCACCTTCTGCGGCTACACGGCCGCCAACGCCCTTGAATACGGCATCTGTACGAAGGGCGGCTCCAATGTCACGTTCTTCCTCTTTGAAAGCGGACACGCCGATGTGAAGGTCTATGAGACTGAAGAGACTCCGGAGAAGGACTGCGGCCTCGATATGCAGAAGCGCCTGAAGGAGATACCCGATGTAAAGGCCCTGCAGCTGATTCCCGACATCATGCACTTAAACCGCCTCGAGGACTTCATATCCGAAATCCATGTTTCCATGGACTTTCCCGTTGTCGGGGCCTCGGCCGGCGGTCAGTGGGAGGGCGGAGTCAATGCCCCCATGTTCGTCTTCTCCGACCATGTCTACAAGCGGGGGATCCTCACCATTCTCTTCAGCGGAAAAGACCTGCACGTGGAAAGCCATGTCCTGACAGGCTGGGTCCCTGTCGGCCGCATCCACACGTTCACAAAGCTCGTCTCTCCCACCATCGTCTCTGAAATCGACGGCTTCCCTGCCACCTATATCTACAAGAAGTATTTCAATGTGGAGCCGGACCGGTACTTTTACGACAATACCCTGGGTTTCCCCCTCTATGTAAAGCGGAACGGGGAAGACCTGCCACGGAGCGTGGAATTTCTGGATGAGAACCAGAACCTCATCTTCGCCTCAGATATCAAGGAAGGGGAAAACTTCTACTTCTCCTTCGGAAATATATCGAAGATGCTTCAGGCCTCGGCGGATTATGCGGCCTCCCTTCGCGGCTTTGCCCCTCAGGGGACCTTTCTCATGATCTGCGACTACCGTTTCACCTACATGGGCGTCGACAATCAAAAGGAAGTCGATTTCTTCAAGAACGCCTCTCCTGCCCTCTGCGGCGGAGGAGCCTTCGGAGAATTTTTCAATGTCCACGGGCGTATTGAGAATCTGAATTGCTCTGTTGTCGTCCTCTCCCTCAGAGAAGGGAAGAAGCCGAAGGTTCCTGCTCCGAACCCACAGGAGACCGCGGTCCCGGAGATTGACGGCTCCATCCCCCTCGTCGACCGCCTGTATTCCTTCCTCTCGGAGACCAGCAACGAATATGCCTCTTTGCGCTCCAAGGAGCGGGAACGGAACCTCAGGAACGCCATGGAAGTCGAGAAGGCCGCAAACGAGGAAAAGTCCCTCTTCCTGACGAACATCTCCCATGAGTTCCGAACCCCCATCAATGCCATTCTTGGCATGGACGAGATGATCCTCCGGGAGTCCGGCGACGAGAAGATTCTTGACTATGCCGAGGACATCAAGGCGTCCGGCGACGGTCTTCTCTCCCTCGTGAACGACATCCTCGACTTCTCGAAGATCCAGTCCGGAAAACTGAAGATCATTCCGGTCGAGTACTCCCTGTCGTCCCTGATGAATGACCTCATGAATATGATCACGCCGGGAGCCCAGCGAAAGGGTCTGACCGTGTCCGCCGAATACGACACGAATACCCCGGACCGTCTCTACGGCGACGTGGTCCGCATCAAACAGGTTCTCGTCAATATCCTGACAAATGCCGTGAAGTTCACGGAGGAAGGTTCCGTCAAGTTCACGATTTCCTTTGTGAAGACCAAGCGGGACGAGATCAATCTCTCCTTCCACGTCCGGGATACCGGCAGGGGCATCAAGGAAGAGGACCTGAAGAAGGTCTATACCCCCTTCGAGCGGGCAAATGAGAAGGAAATCAGAAATATCGAAGGCACCGGCCTCGGCATGTCAATTTCCAGCCAGCTCCTGAAGCTCATGGGCTCCGAGCTTGAAGTCGAGAGCGAATACGGCAAAGGCTCCGACTTCTCCTTCACGATCCGACAGAAGGTCTTTTCTTTCGAACCTGTCGGGGACTACTTTAAGAAGGCCCAGGAGGCCGCCTTCACGGAGCACACCCACAGGGAGACCTTCCATGCGCCCGAGGCGAAGATTCTCGTCGTTGACGATACGGAGATGAACCTGACCGTTGTGAAGAACCTCCTGAAGCGGACCCGGATTCAGATCGATACAGCGACTTCCGGCCAGGAATCCATCGACATGGCGGCAAAGACCCGCTATGACATCATTTTCATGGACCATCGGATGCCGGTCATGGACGGAATAGAAGCCATGCAGCATATAAGGGCCCTGCCGGCAGGTTCTCCGAATGAGGACACCCCCATCATTGCCCTCACGGCATCGGCTGTCGCGGGTTCAAGAGAGAACTTCCTCGGCCTCGGTTTTTCATCCTATATTCCGAAGCCCATCGACCCGGATGTCCTCGAAGGCACCATCCGCAAGTTCCTGCCCGAGGAAAAGATCATCACAACCATAGAGGACGAAACCGAAGAGACAGTCGAGAAGAACGGCAATCTCTCCGACTTCCTGAAAGGCCTGATCTCCTGCAAGGCTATTGACATCACAGCCGGCATTGCAGCCTGCGGCGGCACGGACACTTACGAGAAGGTCCTGACCGAATTCGTAAAGAACGCTGCCGTCAATCAGAAGACCATCAAGGCCGATGTCAAAGAAGAGGATTATAAGGATTACACGATCCGGGTCCATGCCCTGAAATCCTCGGCCCGCCTGGCCGGAGCCAATGACCTCTCCCGCCATGCCGCCTATCTCGAGCAGTGCGGAGATGCCCTCCGGACAGAGGAAATTCTGAAGAAAACCCCCGGCTTGCTCACCGAATACCGGAAGGTAGTGAAGGCCATCAATAATGCAATGCCGAAAGAGGATGACTCCGAGAAGGAACTCCTGGCGCCGGACATGCTGAAGGAAGGCTACCAGGCCATCTATGAATCCGTATCCGCCTTCGACTTCGACGGAGCCGACAATGTCATGCACGAGATGAAGAAGTACCGGGTCGACGACAGCGAGAAGGACTTCTTCAATCAGGTAGATGACCTCCTGACCCGGGTCGACCACGACGGACTCGTGGAGCTTTTGGGCCGCCTGTTCGAGCCGCAGGAAAGCTGAGGCAGACCTGAGAAGGCCGCAGGCTGTCCCGAATGAAGGCTATACATTAGTCATGAACATCTGCAAGGAAGAGACCAATGGATGACAATACAGTAGTGCTCATAAGCCGGGGCTCCATGTTCCTCGTGAACAATGTCCGCGACAAGCTGACGGAAAGCGGCTACGACGTCCTCGACGCGGGGCCCACGGTCGAGGAGCTGTCCGAATACCGCCACGAGGCAGCAAACTTCATACTCTATCTCGGAGACTATATCGAGGAGTGCAAGAACGCCATCATCTTCCTCAAGGACTCCATCATCGAGGACGAGAGCAATCTCTACATCATTGGTTCTCCGGACGAGATCAACCAGTTTTACAAGATTGCGCCCAAGTCATGCGTTCGGAAAGCCCTGACCAGGCCCCTGAATGTCAAGGACCTGATTGCGGTCATGGAGGACGACAGTCTCGAAGCCGACCGGAAGAAGACCATCCTCGTCATCGACGACGACGCGACCTACCTCCGCAGCATCCACGACTGGCTCTCAGGCAAGTACCAGGTAGTCATGGTAAACTCCGGTATGAACGCCCTTACGTACCTTGCCTCCCACAAACCGGACCTGATCCTCCTGGACTACTCCATGCCGGTGGCGGACGGCCCCATGGTCATGGAAATGATCCGCTCGGACATCAATCTCGCCAAGATTCCCATCATCTTCCTGACCGGCAAGTCTGACCGGGAGTCCGTCAGCAAGGTATTGGAACTCCGCCCTGCCGGGTATCTGCTCAAGTCCCTGAACCCCTATCAGCTCGTCAAGTCCGTGGACCACTTCTTCGAAAAGCGGAAGCTGGAGCAGGTGTGAGAATAATGTAAAGCACCATCTCCCCCGCTTCTTCCGGTCTGCAGTCTGTCGACGGCTATTGTGGCAGTTCACTAACTGGGCCTTATCTCCAAAAAAAGTGCGTCTCCATGTAAAAATATGTGGAAAATGCACAATTTTCGTTGGAAATATATTATAATAGAGACAAGTAAAAAACGTGAAAGATGCCCCGAAGAAAGCAGAATTTCCGGACATGCTTTCATTGCCTGTTGTTTTCCATGAACGATTTCAAATAAACAGCAGATTTTCAGGAGGTGTGCATATGGAAAAGAAAGACCAGCTCATCATAGCCATCAGCCGGGAGTTCGGCTCCGGCGGTCACGAAATTGCCGAGCGCATGGCAAAGGACTTCGACCTGCCCCTCTACGACTACAATCTCATGCGGGAAATCGCCAAGGACAAGAACCTGACGAACAGCCACGAGCTCGAAAAATACGACGAGCTTCCCCGCTCCCCCATCAATGTCTCCATCCGGGGCTTCTCGACCTCGACAACCCAGAACTTTGCCATCATGCAGTTCAACTACCTGAAGGAAAAGGCCGAAAACGGCGATTCCTTCGTCATCGTAGGCCGCTGTGCCGAAACGGTTCTCAAAGGCTTCGACTGCATGATTCCCATCTTCATCCTGGCAGACGAGGACGCAAAGGTGAAACGGATCATGCGGATCTACGACATGGACAAGAAGGAAGCCATCTCCACCATCAAGTCCCAGAACCGCAAACGGAAGGCCTACCACAACTACTACTCCACTGCCAAGTGGGGCGACTCGAGACTCTACGAAATTTCCATCAATTCGTCCGAGCTCGGCATCGACGGAACCGTGAAGTTCCTGGAAGACTACATCAAACAGAGACGTGAAAACGGAAAGTCCATGGGAATCTGAAAAAGGTATGTTATAATGAGGCCCGGCAGGCGAAGCCTGCCGGGCCTCATTCTGCTGAAAAAGGAACTTCCATGGAAAAATACATCTTCATCGACATCGACATGACCCTCTGGGACGAGCACTGGATTATCCCGGAAAGCACCAAAACCGCACTGGCAGCGGCCGTTTCAAAGGGAAACAGAATCTTCATCAACACCGGCCGCTCGCGCTCCAATGTCCACGAAAACGGAATTGAGGACCTGCCCTGGTCCGGATATGTATGCGCCTGCGGAGGCCATATCGAGATGGACGGGGAGATTCTGCGGGAAGACCTGATTCCCTACGATGTGCTTGTACGGGCGCTCAATACGTTTCGCGCCCACGGCATGCCGGCGGTCGTCGAAGGCCGGGACATGCATTTCATGGACCTAAGCGATTTTCCCGAAGACACCTATGTCCACAGCCTCTGGAAGAAGCTTGGAAGATATGTAAAACCACTCTCGGACATGACGGCAGACGACGCCATCAACAAATATTCCGCCAACATCTCCTCAGAGAAGGATCTGGCTGAATGCTATGACCTCCTGAAGGATGACCTCGACTTCATCGACCACAACAACTCCGTTGTTGAAGTGATTCCGAAAGGTCTTTCCAAGGCTGCAGGCATTCAGTGGCTCATGGACCGCTTCAATATCCCGTCCGAAAACATCTATGCCATTGGCGACGGGATGAATGACTACGAAATGATCTCCTTCGCCCGCCACTCGATTGCCATGGGAAATGCAAATCCGAAGATCAAGGAGATTGCGGAGTACGTGACGGACGACATCCACGAGGATGGGCTGTACAGAGCGTTCGAGCACTATGGGCTCATCTGAAACATATGTCTACACACCAAATGTTTTTATATACTCTGCTATGCTCTTAAAATCAATCTTCAGTTTTCCATTATAAATTGATACGGGCACTTTCCCGTTGAGTGCGTATTCCACAGGTTCGGCCGATTCATCTCCAAAAGGATAAACTGTTACTGTACCTTTTTCCGGATCAATCTCCCAATATTCACGTACACCGGCATCCAGATATTTCACTTCTTTCCGAAGACGGTCCGCATATTTATTGGAGGGTGACAGAACTTCACACACAAAATCCGGTGCTCCCTTGATACATTTCGATGTAATCTTTTTGTGATCACATACAATCACCAGGTCCGGCTCTACCATTGTGAAGTCGTCATCATCCAATTGAACTGCAACCGGTGAAACATAAGGCACGCATTTTCCTTTCCGCTTCCCGATAAACGCATCAATCTGCGAGACCATTTTGACAACGATATACTGATGAATGGTGGTCGGGGCAGCCATATCGTAAAATACGCCATCAATCAATTCGGCACGGCGTTCCTGCGGAAGCTCAAAATAATCTTTGACAGTGTACAGTCTCTGAGAGCTTCCATCTTCGGAGTTTCTCTTTGCCCTCATATGCCTTGTAACAGCTGCTTCCACTTCCGGAACCATATCTTCCAGTTTTTCAGCGGAAGTTCCCACAACATAGCTCGATGGTGCCTGGGCATGCAATCTTCCGTTTCTTTCAATGGCTTCCTCTATCGTGTCTTTGATACCCAGCGCCTTTTCCATCTGCTCCACGGTCTTTCGCCTGGGATTCTTCGTGGCGCCGGTAAGGACCTTTTTCACCGTGCTTTCCGGTACGCCGGACTTCTCAGCGATGTCTTTGAATGTATAATTCAGGCTTTCTTTGTAGGCGCGCAGACGCGCAATACGCTGCTGCTGCAGAAGCCTTCCGTTTTCCTCTTCCTGAACCGGTACCTGTATCGCCATAAGGAACTCCTTTCCGGGCTGTTCACGATACGCGGCAGCCCATTACGGTTCTATAAAAGTTCCATGTTTGTTCCATTTATGGTTCCATTGTACCATATTCAGACCGTTTTGCAAGTCAAATTCTCACCACTCTCCCATCACCTTGATATAGGGCTCAGCCTTTGTGTGCATGAGTTCAAAGCCCTTGAGCAGACTGCCGTCTTCCATAGGGAATCTATGACTAATGTAGTTCTCCGGGTGAATCCGTCCCTTTGACAAAAGGTCCAGGGCGACATGCCAGTCGTCCGTGGTCTCATGGGTGAAGGAGGAATTCCAAGAGCCGGTCAATGTCAACTGTTTTCTCAGAATTTTCCAATAGATATCCTTGGGGAGATTCATGTCTCCTGCCGGATTCCCGATGAGCTGCAGGCGGCCGCCCGGTGCCAGGGAGTTCAGTCCTTCCAGCAGGACCTCCCGACTGCCGACACAATCAAAGAAAACATCGAAGGTATTTTCCTCAGGAATATCTCCCCTGTGGAGTTCCGTGACATCTGTATATCCGAAAGCCTCGAGAAACATGGAGACAAAGTGTCCGATGGTCCCCATGCCGCAGACAGCAATCGAAAGATTCCGGTCCTCAGGGGAAAATCCGGATCTATTTCCGGAAGACATCCTGGATGAATCTGCAAAAGCGGAGACCGCATCCGGCAGGCAGCGGCGGATGGCATGAACTGCCACCCCCATAGGCTCCAGCATGGCCGCCTGCTCGAACGTGACATTGTCCGGCAGTTCAATCAGGTTCCAGACAGGCACTTGAACGAACTTCGCCATCCCGCCATTCTCCCGGGAACCCAGATAGCTGTAATTCTCACACATCTCGTAGTGCCCCTTCCGGCACTGCTCGCACTTCATGCAGGGAATCAGGGGAAAGACGCCTACCCGCTTTCCGTCCCAGGCCACGTCCTCCGGCTCTGCCTCCACACAAATATCCGCCACCTCGCCGGCAAACTCATGCCCGATAATGGTAGGAAAGTGATAGGTCCCGGTCTCATAGACCCGGGGAATATCGGACCCGCAGATGCCGGCCGCCCGGGTACGCACAAGTACCGTCCGCCCTTTCATAATGGGCATCATGACGTCTTCAAAGCGCAGGTCTCCTATACCGTGCAGATTGTATGCTTCCATTTCTACTTCAATCCTGCCTTCAAAAAAATCCGGGAATACCTCCCGGAAAGCTCATGCCTTTTTCTCCACCAGTTCCCGGAAGCGCTGTAGATCCGCGTCCGTGGTAATCTTGAAATTTCCTTCATCCCCGGGAATCACGGCAATGTCCATGCCGGCAAGAATGGCCGGCTCCGTGCTGCCGTGAATTTCCAGAATCCGGTCCGGAAGCAGGGCCTCATTGGCGGCGAGATACTTCCCGTAGCGGAAGGCCTCCGGAGCCTGACCTGCAAAGACCTGCTCCCGGGGAAGCAAAGAAGAAATCCTCTTACCGTCCTCTGACAAATAGACCGTATCCTTCATGGGAAGGACAGGAATGGCCCCGTCGCAGGCAGCCGCGGCAGCGAGCACACTAGAAAGAAGCTCCGGGCTCGTATTCGGCCGGGCAGCATCAAGAATGGCCACCAGGTCGTCTTCCCGGGCTACTTCCGAAAGAGCTTTCAGGCCGTTCAAAATCGACAGTTGGCGGTTTTCTCCCGGATCTGCGAAATTCACCTCAAGACCTATCGTCTCCCGCCCCACTTCGTCCGCCGCACTGATTGCCAGCAAAAAAATCTCATCCCGCCAGGAAGCTTCCGAAACGACTACCAGATTCGTGATTTCTTTCACGGAATATACGGTTTCCAGCACATAGGAAATGACCGGCTTTCCGCCGACCTCGATATACTGTTTGGGAATATCAGCGCTTTTGATCCGGCTGCCGGTCCCGCCGGCGAGAATGATTGCAAGACTCATACTGTGTACACTCTCAGCGATTTACATTAGTCATGAAAGAAGGGGCCTTCAGATTTCCAGTGCCCGGACGGCCTGCAGGGTATCCGCGTAGGACCGTTTCTGCCCGAAGAGCAGGGTCGTGCCGAGGACAAAACCATCGACCCCCATGGGAGCATAAGTCTTGATCTTGTCTGCCCCGCAGGCCCCGTCCCAGTAGACCTTGTAGCCCATGCGTTCCTTGTAGGAGATCAGCTTCTCGATTTTCTCACCGACATAAGGCATGAACATCTGGCCCGCGTTGCCGGGATTCACCGCCATGACGAGGACCTTGTCCACGATCTTCAGCATCTCGTAAACTGTCTCCACGCTCGTCCCCGGGTTGATGGCGATGGCCGGAATCATCTTCGCATCGATGATCTTCTGCAGAGTCGTCGAGGGATGGTACTCGGCCTCCGGGTGGATATAGACCGTGTCGCCCGGCCGCAGGTACTTAAGGAACATGTCGATGCTATTCGAAGGATGCTCGATCATCAGGTGGACATCCAGAGGCTTCTTCGTCGCCGACGCGATGAAGGCCATGTCGTAGAGAGACATGGCAAAGTTCGGCACAAAGCGGCCGTCCATGATATCAATATGAAAGGAGTCGATGCCCGCTACATCGAGATCTTCCACTTCCCGCGCCAGATGCCCGTAATCCGCGCACATCATGGACGCCATGAGTTCAAATTTTTCTGCCATACTATGCCTGTCTTCCACTGCTATTCATTCTCTGTTCTTCAAATAGTCCTTCAACTGAAACGCACAGAAATACGGGAAGGTATATATATTATTTTCATGTCCCAAATTAAAGTCCCCGAATTTAATGCCGGAACGGATATCACTGTAATTATTATTCTGAATCAGGCTGCGCAGGGACTTGGAGCGCTCCCGGTTCGATTTCACCTCCACAGGAAGCAGTTCCTCTCTGGTACGCACAAAGAAATCTTCCTCCAGCGTGGAATTTTCTTTTTTATAATAATATAAACCCAATCCCTGCTTCACAAAGGCCTCTGCCACGAAATTCTCATAAAGCGCACCTTTGTATACGCCCAGATTCCGGTTTACCCGCACATCTTCCTGCGATTCTTCATCAAGGGACGAAATCAAAAGCCCCGTATCTGAATAGTATACCTTGAATTTGCTTTCTTCTGTATTTCCCGCCAAGGAGCATAGATCCGCTGCAGATGACCTCAAATCGTCCGTCCATCTGAAAGTTCAGATACTTCTTCTCTAGTGCGAAATTGATATTGATGACATTCTCATAATTTTCCCGTGCGAAATGAAGAATGGATTCTATTTTCCCTACCTGCCGGGCCTCGCGCACAATCTGAGGTTTATGCGACGGCGATGATTTCCACTCTGAGAAAAAGCGATCTGCTTTCCTCCGTAAATACATAAGGACTTCCTCCGTGATGCCGCCATTTTCAACGTGTATGGCATTCTATCACATTTTATGAGGGAAAGTCCGTGTGTTTTTCACATTTCATGAGCGAATATTGGAAGTCTTCTCTCATTTCATATTTCCTTGATGTCAGAGCAGCAACATCCTCTTCTTCTTCCCTGTTGCCGGTGAGCGGCGCTCCGCCGACCAAGTTTTGACCATCTCGTCCTTCAAAAAGGCTGTCATGCCGTCGACTTTCTCAGATGCGTCGAATACGGCCAGAGCTTCGTAATAGAGCTTCCTATCCTCTTCGAAAATGATGACCGGAGGCATATCCCGCAGCATCAGATAATAATTCATTACGGTCCGCCCGGCCCGCCCGTTGCCGTCCGCAAAAGGGTGAATATACTCGAAATTGCAGTGAAGCCAGGCGGCAGTCGTAAGAACCTTTTCCGGTGTCTCATCCGTCATTGCCATTGCCTGACTGACAATATAATCCATCTCTTCCGGAACATCCGCGGGTTCGAGTCCTGCAGAGAGGCCCACCCCATAGAGGTGCTTCTTCCACTCACCGGGCCTTTCTCCCTCCTCCCAGCGGTGTTCATCGAAGCAGCCATGGAGCAGGCGCTCATGCACCCCGAGAATAATATCGGACGTCAGTTCCTCCTTTGCCGCCAGTTTGGGCAGCAGCCAGTCATAGCAGACTTTCTGATTCTGTGCCTCAAACAGACTTCGTAGGTCGCCTGTATAGTCAATGACCCTGCCGTTCTCGAAAATCTCCCGCGTCTGGTGCAGATCCACCCCCGCTCCTTCAATCGTATTTGAGTGATAGGCAAAGAGCACGCGGTATTCTGCAATGGCTGTGTCTATGTCCGCTTCAGTAGTAATCCGGCGGGATCGCCAGGATTCAATGATTTGATTGAATGTCATAGTCAAAAAACGTCCAAATACATTCTTGTTAAAAGTTCATTTCCGGCATGACTTTCAAATCATTGCCGACTCGCGCGAATTCAGATAGTGTAACTTTGCTAAAGAGTTCACATTATTCCGCGGAAAATGCCAATTTATTTCTATAGTCTTTTTTCTATATATTTAGTATATATACTATATAAACTAAAGAATAATCCACTCGCCTTTGATCCGTGACCCGCGTCTTTCCAGCAGGCCCTTCTCTTTCAGCCGTTTGATGCAGTAATTCACACCTGCTGTAGACAGCCCCGTCCTTTCCGCCAGCATTGCGATTGTAAGGCTGCCGTCAGACCGCAGTTCCTTCAGGATGAGATCCTCCCCGGACCCCGGTTTCACGGATACTGCAGCCGGAGCCTGTCCAGCCTTCTTTACAGCTTCCGAATCTTTCCCGTCAAGCAGGGAAAGGTACTCTGCATTGACAGGGATAATTGCCATCGTATAGTCATCCTGCCCGTCCGCCGGTTCAAAAAATAATTGCTGCGAACCGTTCTTTTTCATCGCATTCTTCGCGCGGCGGATACCAGACCCGAATGTCTCGATCAGCTTCAGGTCATGAAACATGGACTTAAGTTCGGGGTTGATATATCTGCGGTTATCAAATCTGGTCTGCTGATTCATGTCCAGGATTGTAACCGGCGGCATCGGCCGATTATGGTTGACAACTGTGATCCGGTCATGGTAGATATTCACTCCGACATGTTCGGCGACACCATAATCTTTGTGCAGAACAGCATTCCGGACAATCTCCTGCAGGGCCGTATACGGCCAGTTGTAAATTTCCCGGTGTCTTTCTCTTCCGTCCGTTCGGACGACATAGGATCTGAGAAAGTTGGTCCGGATATAGGAAAGCGCTTCCTCTGACTGTTTCCAGACAGGGCCGTTAAAGATTTTCTGTGACATGACATCGGTACCGGCATCTGTTTCCCAAAGAATGCTTAAAAACGCTTCGGGGATAAAATCCGCCGGTCTGTCTGTGAACATCAGAACCGCGAAATTTTTCACCCTCTTCCCGCTGATATCACTGTTCCCGCAGAGATGCAGGGTGTCTATCAGTTCCTCATTCGTCTGTGCCAGAATGTCTTCAGCAGCTCCTGTCTGCTTCAGATACTCTCTGACAAGCGAAAAATTCAGATCACCGATCTCAGCAGTCTCATTAAAATCAGAGGTAAACGAATAATCAGCGAATTTTTTCAGAAGTTCATATTCCTGTACCGGAGATGGATAGATCGTATCCCTTGAAATGCGAATATACCTGCCAGGCTTCAGGCGAATGGCACGATCCTTCTCCGCCTTTTCACTGGTCATGTACGGGCCATTCTTCCCCGGATCGACCGCAATGATCAGATACTGCCTATCGTCGATGGTATCGTCGATCAAATGATAGGAGATTTTGGGGTTGATATTGGAAAGCAGCGCACGCAGGCCGTTCTCAACGTTCTCCAGCCTGCTCTCCGGAATCCCTGAAACAGGACGTAAGGGAATGGCCTTCTCTCCCGTTTCGCGGTCATCCACTTCCTCAACGCCAATGAAGATCAAGCCAAGCTCCCTCTCCATATAATTATTGGCATAGGCGCAAGCCGTTTTCAGAATCTTGTCCTTAAAAATATCCGACTTTTTATATTCGATAAAGTCGCATTCGACATGCCGTTTTTCAATAATCTGGTGTGCGAACTGTCTGATCTTCTCAATTTTCATGATAGCAACCCTTTCAAAAACATCTGACAAAGAAACTATATCATGAAGGGGAGGATATTTCTATAGTGTTTTATTATTTATATAGTATATACACTGTATAAACTAAAGAAATAATTTCACACCAGAAAATTCTTGTCCGCAAACCATATGGAATATTCTTCCCGGTGCTCATAGCACCAGAATGAAATGAGCCTCTCCGAAAGGAAGCCCGGATACCGGTTCTGGTAGGCATCGTCGATTGTTCCGATTCTCTTTTGCGTCTCGAAAATAATAGGAAAGAGCCAGGCGGAAAGGCGTTTGAAGACTTCCTTTCTCGCAATCAGCATATTGCAGGGACAATAGAGCCCATTATTCTCAAAGAAAGATTCTGCCTCCTCTGTCTCTTTTGGATTCTGCTCCGCAAGAACCGCCATCAT
>JAZASQ010000037.1:0-15578 GCA_036343235.1 Lachnospiraceae bacterium | reverse complement strand
GTCCTCACAAGAGACCTCCGCATCCATGGAGCAGGTCAACAATACGGTCACGGATATCAAGGACATGTCCGGCCGCCTCTCTTCGATCTCGGAAGAGCTGAACCAGCTGCTGGATTATTTCACAACAGAATGATAATAATATATTTCCCCGGGATAGCCTGCCCCGTCACGTAAGGCGGCAGCGCTATTCCGGGGAGAAATCGATTTGAAAAGCATCCGGGCGACCGGGTGCTTTTTTTGAAGTGCCAGGAAAACCTGCCGCAGCCAGGCATGGGGCCGGAGCGGGGAAAAGGAGAAATTTCAAGGTTTCAAGAAGATTCTTCTCCTTCGGCTGCGGCCAGGCTTGGGGCGTGAGCTGAAAAAGGGAGAAATTTCCAGGTTTCAAGAAGATTCTTCTCCTTCGGCTGCGGCCGAGTCTGGGGCCGGAGCCGGGAAAAGGAGAAATTTCCGGGTTTCAAGAAGATTCTTCTCCTTCGGCTGCGGCCAAGCCTGGGACCGGAGCCGGGAAAAGGAGAAATTACCAGGTTTCAAGAAGATTCTTCTCCTTCGGCTGCGGCCAGGCCTGGGGCCGGAGCCGGGAAAAGGAGAAATTACCAGGTTTCAAGAAGATTCTTCTCCTTCGGCAGCTGCCAAGTCTGGGACCGGAACCGGGAAAAGGAGAAATCCCCTTCCGGTCGAAGCTTTGCCGCAGGGGGATTTCTATATTCAGGTCACGCCTCCGTGCAGTACTGCCATATGCATTCCTTCACCCAGAAGCCGAGAGTGACCGGGACCCGGCGGCCGTAGTTTTCTATGGACACGTCGAACACATGGTGGGTGACCATCAGGCCGCGGTCAACGCAGCTTAAGACCTGGTAGCGCTCGCCTTCGATGCGGAGGTAGAGGGGGCGCACGTTGCCTTTGCTGTCAAAGGAGGCAATGACAGGAAGTTCTTTCCAGCGGGAACCGTTCAGCATAATGAGGACCTTCTTTCCAATCGTCCCCATTATTATAAACATTTGTTCGATTTTCCGCAAGAATAATATTTGCTCGGGGCATTTTGCAGGCCCCTGTCCCGCTGCCTGAAAAAACCCGGGAACCCGCGCTGTGCGCGGGCTTCTGGGTTTTGTCTTTCAGAATGATTTCACTTGAGAAACGTCATCCCCGCCACCAGCACGAAGGCGCCGAGGGCGATGCGGTACCAGCCGAAGACTTTGAAATCGTGGGTCTTTACGAAGTTCATGAGGAACTTGATGATGAAGAGGGAGACCACGAAGGCTGTGACGCAGCCCACAAGGAGGACAGCGATCTCGTTTCCGGTGAAGGAGCCGCCGAATTTGACGAGTTTCAGAAGTGATGCTCCCAGCATGACCGGCACGGCCAGGAAGAAGGTAAACTCCGCGGCGCAGGTCCGGGAGACCCCGATCAGGAGGGCCCCGATGATGGTGGCGCCGGACCGGGACGTGCCGGGGAAGATGGCCGCGATGACCTGGAAGAGGCCGATGATCAGGGCCGTTTTCCAGCTGAAGTCCCGGATGCGGGTTATTGTGGGCTCCATATTTTTCTCATAGTTTTCAACAATGATGAAGGCGATGCCGACAATGATCAGGGCCAGGGCCACGCTGGTCGGATTATAGAACAAAGCTTCGAATTCGTCATCGAAGAGGACGCCGATTATTGCGGCCGGGATGCAGGCCAGAATAATCTGCCCCCACATACGCATGGTGCGCTTCTTCACGGCAGGATGCCCTTCATGAATGCCGAAGGGCCACAGGCGCTTCCAGAAGAGGACGACGACAGCCATTATGGCCCCCAGCTGGATCACAACCTCGTACATGGAGTAGAAGCCGTCCGAGGTGTTCTGAAATTTCAGCAGGGAATTTAGTAAAATCATGTGGCCGGTCGATGAAATCGGCAGCCACTCCGTGATGCCCTCCACAATGCCGTATATGATTGAAATCAGGATGTCCATTAGATGCCAGCTCCTTTGTTGATAAAATTTCTGTCCGTGCCTATAATACACATAAAAAGAGCGCGGTGACAAGCGGCAACGCAAGTTTGCGTTCGTTCGTTCATGGCAGCCACAGACCGTGAGCAGGATGGATGTATCTTCAGAGAAGAGGGAAGGGAAAACACTCCGCAGTCCGGGAAGAGACGGAAACGGAAGAAAGAAGGAAAAGGGGGAAGCGGATATGTACGCAGAGTGGAGGAAGAGGGCTTTCGCTGCGCTTACTGTGGGACTCGCTCTCGCGGCTTTGCTCGTCGCGGCGGGTCCTTCAATTCGTTTACAGAAGCCGGTGACACAGCAGAAAAAGGAGGAGGAAGAGCATCAGGCTGATCTCGGTACGCTCGTCCCGCTCACCCTCTTCTCGGATGTCGAGGAGTGGAATGTGCCGGAGTGGTCTCTGAAGAGCGGAAGCTTCACCCGACAGATCACTGATCTCACGGGAATCAGCATTGAGGCGATGACACCGGCGCAGAATGCGGACCAGCAGCTGTCGCTGCTTCTGACGACGAATCGCCTCCCGGATCTCATCACGGTAGAGGATCCCAATATCATCCGCCAGCTCATCTCGTCCGGGAAGGTCTGGAACTTGCGGAGCTTTTTCACAGAGTATGATCCGGACTCGAGGATCCTGAAGGAGTATCCGAAGGAACTGATAGCTCGACTTCGCGATCGCGACGGAGGGTGGTATGCAATCTCGAGCGGCTACCATTCACTGGATCTGCTCGTAAATCAGGAGACCGTCATCTGGAACCGCAAGTACCTGCACCGTCTCGGCGTGATGCCGTCTGAGATCCGCACGAAGGATGATGTGCTCAGGGTGTTCACGCTGTGTCAGAATCAGGAGCCGGATGTGATCCCTCTCATCATGAACTCCTCGGACTTAGAGCGCGGTGCGCTGAAGTTCTTCTACGATTCTTTCGGCGGGATCCCGGTCGATGATGACGGCACCTATCGCTTCTATCTCGACACGGCGGAAGGGAAGGAGGCACTCTCCTTCGTGAATACCCTGATGCGCCGGGGCTTCCTCGATACGAATTATATGACGTATGACGAGCCGCAGATTGCAGAGCGGATGGCGCAGGAGGAGGTGCTCTGCTACATCGGGGATATCTCGCACCTGAAGATCGATCCGGGGGAATGGATATCGACCGGAGCAGTCCTCAGTGATGATGGCCGTTCCCCGGTGCTCGCGCTGCAGAATGCCAGCTGCTATGGCTGGTGCAACACCTTCGTCAGCACGAGCTGTACGGATCTCGAGGGCGCAGCCCGCTTCCTCGAGCAGATGATCTGCGGCCCGGAGGTGGAGACGAAGGAAGGAGACTCCGCACTCGATGACTGGTGGATCTTCCGCACGATGGCTTGGGAGACGGGAGAGAAGGGGGAGAGTCTCTCGACGTCGGATGCGCTGACGAGGTTATCGTTGAGAGGGGTCTATTCCGAGGAGGAGGGACTTATCACCTATCCCGCTGTGATTTTGAATATTCCGGCAAAGTACTTTTCGAGTCATCCGAGTCTAGAGCGCAGCTATATGACCCTTACCGAGCGGCAGGATGAGCTCGTGCCCTGGCTTCTGGCGTCTCGGAGTGAAGCGGAATTTGCGAACCGTTATGCTCAGGCGCTGAAGGAGATGGAGGATCTCGGCCTTACACACACGGAAGAAGCGTTGAAGGAACCGATCCTCGAAAATGAGCACAGGTTCGGCTCACCAAAGAGAGAGGTGAAGCCATGAGGCGATTTTTGCGATGGATGAGAAGCAGCATCATCCTGCAGCTATCCGTGCTGGCCCTTGCGAGTCTTCTTGTCTTTATCGGCGAGACGATCCTCAGCTTCCGAACCCTTCGGAATATGGAGCGGGAGAATGCGAGCGCGCTGAATACGACGCTGTTGAATCAGGCGAAGAACTCACTCGACAGCTATTATGAAGGCCTTGAGCACACGGCAGAGAACTTTGCCTATTCGCCGACCGTGCTATCCTTCTTCGAGCAGGACAAGATGAAGCGGGTGGCCGCCTCGCAGAACCTGCGGAGTGTCTTTGCGAATACGTTATTCCTCGACAAAAAGATCCGATCGGTGCTTCTCTATGATGAAAGGATGGAGCAGATTGCAGCCTTAGGCGATGCATATACCCTGCCGGAGCGGCAGAGAAGAATGCGCAGTGTCAGTGAATTCAGCGCCGACTATTATCGGGGGCAGGATCACCCGCCCTGCTTCGCTTTCTATCTGCCGATCTATGACCTGAGCAGTGATGAGTATATGGATCAGCTCGGGATGTGCGTCTTCCTGCTCGATAACACCGCCCTCGACAATTCCCTCGCTCAGAGCCTCTCTTCTCTCTCGTCAGGCGTTGAGTTGTGCACAAGGGAGGGTGTGACGCTTTCCTTCCAGAAGACGTCAGATCTTCCTGAGGCACAGAGCGTGCAGGATTTAGGGAGGAGGCGGTATGCCATCACGCATGGCGAGTGGCAGCGCAATGGCTGGCGGATCTATACTGCGGTCTCCATCGAAGCGAATGCGATGCTGGAGCGGCAATTTCACGGGCTGCAGGTTGGCTCGATTCTGCTCTCAATCCTGCTCTTTCTTACACTGGTCTTCTTTGCCTATGCGAGACTGGCACGCCCGATCCATAGTCTGCAGAGCTTCCTTAAGCGTGTGATCGGACATCCCTCGGAACGGTTCAATCCGGGAGCGCGTACGGATGAGATCGGCGCCGTCGGGAGGAACCTCAATCTTTTGCTCGATGAGAAGGACCGCGCGATTCATGAGGTCCGGAAGAACAAGATCCTGCTCTATGAAGCGGAGATCTCACGGCGGAGGATGCAGGTCCTGGCCTACCGAAATCAGATCAACCCGCACTTTCTCTATAATACGTTCTCTGCAATCAGCGGGATGGCGCTCATGAACGACGAGGAGGAGATCTCCGAGATTACAATGGATCTCTCCGATATCTTTCGCTACTCGATCAAGGGCGGAAGTGTCGTCACTGTGGCCGATGAGATGAAGAATACGGAGCGGTACGGACGAATCATCGAATTTCGCTTCATGGGGAAGATCCGGGTTGAGGAAAATATCGATCCGGAGACGGAAGATCTCCCGGTCATTAAGCTTCTCCTGCAGCCGCTGGTGGAGAATGCGGTTTTCCATGGGCTCGAGACGAAGATGGAGGCGGGCAGAGTCTCAATCTCCGTCGGACTTCTTGAGGCTTCCGGAGAGCGGCGGCTGCGATTCATCGTCGAGGACGATGGCGTGGGCATCCCGGGACATCGCCTCATGCAGCTGATGGAGGTCTATGGCCGGCGTGAGGCCGTCCGTGATTCCGATGAGCGGACACCAGAGTTTCTTCTGCCGGACCAGGAGGTGAGCGGCAGCGGTCGGGACCTGCCGCTGCCCGGTGATGCGAAGGGAGAATCATCCGCTTCCGGCATAGGGCTGGGCAATATCGTTAAGCGCCTGAGGCTCTTCTATGAGAAGGATTACACCTTTCTGATCTCTTCGGAAGAGGGCAGAGGGACGAGGGTGGAGATCACGGTGCCGGATCACATCCGAAGCGAACTATCACAGGGACAGGAAGGGGGCAGCAGATGATTACGGCATATATCGCAGATGATGAGGTCTGGGTGGTGCTCGGGTTGAAGAAGCAGCTTGAGAAGAGCGGGAGCCCGGTCGAGGTCATCGGAACAGCGAATAATGGACTGACAGCGAGGGCGGAGATCAGGCAGAAGCAGCCGGACGTCGTCTTCACGGATATTCGGATGCCGGGAGAGAACGGCCTCGATCTGCTGCGCGATATCGGGACAGACAGTCCGAAGTCCAAGGTGGTGATCATCTCGGGATACGCAGACTTTAGTTATGCGCAGCAGGCAATCAGCGGACACGCCTATGAGTACCTTGTGAAGCCGATTCATCAGGAGGATCTCGATGCCCTTCTGCTTCGCCTGCAGAGCGAGCTGCATCCGGAGCAGACGAAGGAGGAGGCGGCGGAAGAGAACCGCAGACTGCAGGAGGAGTCGGAGGGCGACGCCGATCGTGTCATACGCTGGATGGCAGAGCATTACATGGAAGAGGTCTCTCTGCAGGAACTCGCGGAGAAGCTGCAGATGAGCTCTGCCGCGCTCTCCCGGGCCTTAAAGAGCAGGCTCGGGGTGACCTTTTCGGAACATCTGACCTCACTTCGAATCCAGAGGGCAAAGGAGCTGCTGGCAGATCCGACGCTTTCAATCGAGGAGGTGGCCGTGCAGTGCGGCATTCCGGACTACTTCTACTTCACGAAGGTCTTTAAGAAGGTGGAGGGGATCTCCCCGAGCAAATACCGGAAAGAACTATGAATCACTCTGTGGAGCATGCTGCAAAATTATACCAAAATTAAAAAAACCTTCCATACCATCCTTTCTTCATATCCCGTACAATAAGCACAGTTCAAGAAACCCATAGGCTTTAACACATTAGAAAAGGAGTGGGTTATATGAAAGGAAGATTGGCAAAGAAGATTCTGAGCGCAGTACTCTGCGGGACCATGGCAGTGGGACTGCTGGCAGGCTGCGGCAGCGCAGGGGGCGCTTCTTCGACGACCGGAGGCGATGCGGCCAATGGCGGCAAGATCAAGATCGGTGTCTCGATCTGGTCCTCCACCGATGTCCTGGGCAGCCAGTGCAAGAAGATTATCGATGAGGCTGCGAAGGCCCTCGATGTCGATGTGCAGTATGTCGATCAGGGACATGTCTCCGAGAAGGTTACGGCTTCGGTTGAGCAGCTTGCGGCTGCAGGATGCCAGGGCGTGATTATCTGCAATTCATCCGATACGGAGATGACGAGTGCGATTAAGACTGCGAATGACAACAAGATGTATATCGCTCAGTTCTTCCGTATGATCAATAAGGATGACAATCCGGATATCTACAAGGCAGCACAGGATTCCCCTTATTATGTCGGAGCCGTGCATGAAAACGAGGTAGAAAACGGACAGAAGCTCGTGCAGATCCTCCTTGACAAGGGAGATCGCGATATCGGCCTCATTGGCTGGGAGCAGGGTGATGCTACCTGGCTCGGCCGCTGGGCAGGATACAAGGCAGGCATAGAGGCATGGAACAAGGAGCATCCGGACGATCAGGCGACGCTCTCTGAACCTCAGTATGCCGGCACGACATCTGAAGGTGGTTCGAAGGCCGCGGAGGCTCTGATGTCCGCTGACCCGAATCTCGATGCACTGATTCCGGCAGGCGGCGGCGGAGACCCGCTCCAGGGTGCTCTCGCAGCGGTAGAGCGCGCGAATAAGACCGAGGACATCGATATCGTATCGACGGACTTCCTTGATGATCTCGGGGATCGTCTGCAGAACGGCACGATGGCCGGTGAGTCCGGTGGTCACTACTGCGATCCGCTCTTTGCCTTCATGATGGTCTACAATGCGATCAAGGGCAACTATAAGGACTTCGAAGGTCAGTTCAACGAGATTCAGTTCCCTTATCTCTATGTATCCTCTCCGGATGACTACGCAGAGTACGAGAAGTACTTCGTTGATCAGCTTCCTTATACGGATGATGAGCTCGTCGAGATGTCGAATCTCAGCCTCGATGATCTGTCAAAGAAGGCAACTTCTCTGTCGATTGAAGATGCGAAGACAAGATCAGGTCAATAAGAAATGATTTTTCGGGGGCCGGGGCCGATGAGGCACCGGCCCCTTTTTCACAGAAAAGGACTTCAGAATGGAGGGTAATTTATGGATGCTACAGTTAAGGCTGTCCCGAAGAAGAGGCTGTCCGGGATGGCCCGGGGGTATCTGATTCTGATCGGACTGGTGGTGTCCTCCTGGCTGATCTTCAAGATCATTACACCGGGCAATTTCGGAGCACCGTCGGATCTGCTGTCATACTTTCAGGCGAGCCTGATTGCAGCGACGGGCGCTGTCGGTTTTTATTTCGTCATGGTCATGGGGATGTTCGATTTTTCAATCGGCGCGAACATTATGCTGAGTGCCATCGTCGGGTGCGTATTGGCGACGCAGATGAACCTTGGTTACTTCGGGCTCATCGTGGGCTGCATTCTGACCGGTGCCGCCGTCGGCTTTTTAAATGGCTTCTTCTACGTCAAGCTTCGCATTCCGTCGATGATCGTCACAACGGGTCTCGCCTTAATCTATGAGTCCCTGGCGAATGTCATCGCCGGCGGCTCCGAGCAGACCCTGCCGAGCGATATGAGGGCCTTCGGCAAGATGCCGGGGGATATCATTCTCGCGCTTATCGCCTTTGCCATCGCATATCTGCTCTTAAACTACACGAAGATCGGAACCTATACCTATGCAATTGGCAGCAATGAAGCGGTCGCGAAGAACATGGGAATCAAGGTCGACTTCTGGAAGGCGCTGGCCTTCGTAATCAGCGGCGCTTTTTTCGGACTCATGGCGATACTTACGATCAGCTATGGCTCCTCGATGGTGGCTGTGACCGGGATGAGCTCTATGAGCCGGAACTTCGTGCCGACAATGGGCTGCTTCTTCGGTCTCGCATTCAAGAAGTACGGGATGCCGATTCCGGCGATTATCATTGGTGAGTTCGTGATCAATATTATCTTCTTCGGTTTCATCGCGCTCGGTGCGCCGACGGCCATTCAGGATGTCATCACGGGCCTGGCACTGCTTATCATCATCACCCTGACGACGAAGGTCAGGAAGGGTGACATCGTCAAGTGAGGGAGGAGAGAATATGGCAGAAGAAGTAAGACTTCAGGTGAGACATCTCTCCAAGACCTTCGGGATCACGAAGGCGGTGCAGGATGTGTCATTTGATATAAAGAAGGGAACGATTCATGCGTTAATCGGCGAGAATGGATCCGGAAAGTCGACGTTAACGAATATGCTGACCGGGATCTACTCGATTGACAGCGGGGAATTCATTCTCGATGGACAGAAGGTCCATCCGAAGAATCAGGTCGATGCGAATGATCACGGGATTTCGATCATCGTGCAGGAGCTCGGCACATTGTCCGGACTCACGGTGGCAGAGAATATCTTCCTTGGGCATGAGCAGAGATTCATCCATGCCGGGATCAAGAATACGGGTGCGATGAACCGCGCTGCAAACGATCTGCTGAAGCAGTACGGCTTCGATCGGATCAAGGCGCAGACGATGATCGATGAGTATAATTTCGAGGACAGGAAACTCGTCGAGATCGTGAAGGCCACGTACTTCCACCCGAAGGTCGTCGTGATCGATGAGACGACAACGGCGCTCTCTCAGGAGGGACGTGAGGAGCTCTATAAGCACATGAAGCGAATCCGCGAGGAAGGCGGGAGCGTGATCTTCATCTCCCATGACTTAGGCGAGGTTCTCGAGCTCTCCGATGCGGTGACGATCCTGCGGGACGGCGTCTACATCGATACGGTATCCGCATCCGACGTCAACGAGGATGACCTTAGGAGGATGATGGTAGGCCGTGAGATGACCGGCAGCTACTACCGCTCTGACTATGGTGAGGAGATCTCGAAGGAGGTTGTGCTCACCGTCGATCACGTCAGCGTGCCGGGGCAGATCCACGATGTGAGCTTTACCCTGCACCGCGGTGAGATTTTAGGCTTCGGAGGTCTCTCAGAGTCCGGGATGCATGAGATCGGGAAGGCGATCTTCGGAGCATCCTTTGACCGGGAGGGGAAGGTACAGCTCGCGGACGGTACCGAGATCAATGACATTCCGACTGCAATCCGTAAAAATATCGCCTACACTTCGAAGGACAGAGATAATGAGTCCGTCGTGATGAACCAGAGCATTCGGGATAATATCTGCCTCCCGTCTCTCGGGAGACTCGCAGGCCCGGGAGGACTGCTTTCTGATCGGAAGCTGACCTCCTTCGCTGAGAAGTACGCGAAGGAAATCTCCGTGAAGATGACCGGGGTCGGTCAATTCGTTTCGGAGCTCTCCGGCGGTAATAAGCAGAAGGTGGTTCTCGCCCGCTGGATTGGCAGAGACTCGGACATCATCGTCCTCGACTCTCCGACACGGGGTATCGATATCAAGGTAAAGCAGGATATCTATCAGCTGATGGATCAGATGCGGCGGGAAGGCAAGTCAATCATCATGATCTCCGAGGAGCTCATGGAGCTCATCGGTATGTGCGATAGAATCATGATTATGAAGGACGGTCAGATGAACGGCGAGATCCGGCGCAAACCGGAGCTCGATGAAAATGCGCTGATCGAGATGATGGTATAAGGGGGTAGTGATATGACTAATGTAGCAGCAGTCGGCAGTCAGACCGATGAGGCGAAGAAAGCGCAGATCCTCTCCATCATCCGTACGATTCTCCCGATCATCGGCCTCGTGGCTGTTTTCATCCTCTTTAATGTGCTCACCGGAGGGAGGCTGGTCTATAATCTTCCGCTTGCAATGTCCACGGTATATGTAACGCTGATCTCATCGATGGGAGTCTTCTTCATCATGACGATGGGCGGGCTCGACTTCTCACAGGGCTCCATCCTCGGAATCTCCTCGATCGTAATCTGCGTCCTCTCGAAGCAGAATCTCGTGCTCGCGATCATTGGCGGCATTGCTGCCGGCGCCCTGATCGGAGCGGTGAACGGCTACTTCTATGTGAAGCGCAAGATTGCGTCGTTCATTGTCACGATCTGCACGATGTTCCTTTTCCGGGGTTTTATTAAGTATCTGACGACAAATGCCCCGGTCGCGGGATCGGCGACGCTCATCAATTATGATACGACGGAACTGAAGATGATCTGCACCATCATCGTTCTTGCGATCGGCTTCATCTTCTTCCGATTCACACGCTTCGGGACAGACCTCAAGGCGATAGGAGCCGGAGAGAAGGCGGCGAAATTCGCCGGAATCCGTACAGACCGGATGAAGTTCCTGATCTACGTCCTCGCCGGTGCGTTGACGGGGTTCGCAGCCTTTATCAATGTCATTAAGGTTGGGTCGGTGACCTCCTCAGGCGGTAATCAGCTTGAGACGCAGATTCTGATCGCGCTCGTGCTTGGCGGCATGCCGATCTCGGGCGGTGCGAAGGTTCGCTTCCTGAATATCATCGTGGGATCTCTGCTCTATGTGCTACTGAACAGCGGCCTCACAATGATGGGACTCACGACACAGACGATGCAGCTCATCGAGGGCGTCATCTTCCTCGTCTTCGTGGCGGTCTTCGCAGATCGGGAATCCCTCTCTGTCATTAAGTAATCTCAGTTTATCTGGTTGACAATTTTTTGGTCCTGCTTATAATAAATACATAAAGAGAGCACTGCGACAAGCGGTTGGTCTCGAGGTCAAATTCTAGTTACATGAAGCAACCGTCACTTGCCCGAGTGGCGGTTGTCGCGTTTTACAGTAATGGTAACCTTAAAAATACCAATATTAAATGTAATTCGCATGTCTATCACCTCCTTTCGGAGAATGATGACCAAACGCCTTCGGCTGCCTGCCGCTAAGCAATGCTCTCTATCCGCATTAGCGGACACTTTAAGTCTACTATCTTCTCCACCGCATGTCAAACATTCGTTTGCAATTCATGTATTTTCTTTTTGTCCTTTTGTCTATCCAGCTACCTTTCTTTTTTGTTTAAGTTGAAAAAGCAGGCACAAACCGATACAATGTCAAACAGTGCCGCAGGAAACTTCCAAACACAGAAAAACACAGGCACTACATTATTCATATAATAATAAGGAGAATAGTTCGATGGGAATTTACGAGGAACTGGTGGAGCGCGGGCTGATCGCTCAGGTCACCGATGAGGCAAAGGTCAGAGAGCTTGTGAATGCGGGCAAGGCGACCTTCTATATCGGCTTCGACCCGACGGCGGATTCGCTGCACGTCGGCCACTTCATGGCCCTCTGCCTCATGAAGCGCCTGCAGGAGGCCGGGAACAAGCCTGTTGCTCTTGTCGGCGGAGGCACCGGTATGATCGGCGACCCCTCGGGCCGGACGGATATGCGGTCCATGATGACAAACGACATCATCGACCACAACTGCGACTGCTTCCGGAAGCAGATGGCCCGCTTCATCCATTTCGGTGAAGGAGCTTCGGACGCCATGATGGTAAACAATGCCGACTGGCTCCGGGACCTCAACTTCATGAATTTCATGCGGGAGGTCGGCGTTCATTTCAATGTGAACAATATGCTCCGGGCCCGTGCCTACGAGAACCGCATGGCGCGCGAGGGGGGACTCACCTTCTTCGAAATGTCCTATATGCTTCTGCAGGCCTACGATTTCTACCGCCTCTACTGCGACAAGGGCTGCAACCTGCAGTTCGGCGGCGACGACCAGTGGTCGAACATGCTGGCCGGCTCGGATCTGATCCGAAAGAAGACGGGCCATGACGACGCCTACGCCATGACGATCACCCTGCTCACGAAGTCCGACGGGACGAAGATGGGAAAGACTTCGGGCGGCGCCGTATGGCTCGATCCCGAGAAGACGTCCCCCTATGACTTCTACCAGTACTGGCGCAATGTCGACGACGGCGATGTCATCAAGTGCATCAAGATGCTGACCTTCCTGCCCCTCGAGGAAATCCGTCCCATGGAGTCCTGGGAAGGGGAGAAATTAAACGAGGCAAAGGACATCCTGGCCTATGAGCTCACAAAACTTGTTCACGGCGAACAAGAAGCGGAGAAGGCGCGGGAGGCTTCAAAGGCCCTTTTCGCAGGCGGGGGGGATTCCGCCAACCTGCCGCAGATGACGCTTTCCGAAGCGGACGTCGCAGACGGCATCGGCATCCTCGACATCATCGTGAAGGCCGGCTTTGCTGCCACGAAGAATGAGGCCCGCCGGGCCCTGACCCAGGGCGGCGTCACGGTCAACGGCGACAAGGTCGACGACCCCAAGACCGTATACGAGAAGAAGGACTTCGCTGACTTCGTCCTGAAGAAGGGCAAGAAGAAGTTCGTGAAGGTCGTAGTTGAGTGATTAGAATAATGTAAATCCGTCGCTTAGAATAATGTAGTCGGGCGGCTGGAATAATGTAAAAAACCGAGCGGCGGGAGCAGCATTCCTAAGTGAGATATTGGAAACAAGCTCCTCCCTGAAAACTGGTAAATTACAAAATATGGAACATTTTGCAGTTCAAAGGAAATATTGTCCCCATATATTTGTATTACAACAATAAGAAATGGATGCAATCTGCTTGATTTTCAGCAAGTTGCATCCATTTCTTTATATTGTCGTAATACAGAAATTCTTGTTATGGGTACATTTTCATTGAAAACTGATACTTTGCACCCATTAGGGGGATATTTGTTTTACGTTTTTTCGGTGGTTGGGAACAAAAACTCAAAAAGGAAGTTTTTTGTTCCCATGTGCGAGCGTGCGGCATGCCGAATTCCGGCATCTGTTACATTGGGCGCCCACGCAGAGGCGCCTGGCGTTTCAAATTCCGGCAGCTGTTACATCCGGCGCCCACGCAGTGGCGCCTGGCGTCTCAAATTCCGGCATCTGCTGCATCCGGCGCCCATCAGCAATCAGGGATGATATACACCCCAGATGAAGAGGTAGCCGACCACGACCGCTGTCAGGGTGAAGGGGATGCCGATCCGGAAGAAGTCCCGGAAGCGGACCTCGTAGCCTTCCTTCCTGAGCATGCCGACGCCCGCGATATTGGCTGAAGCCCCGATGGGGGTCAGGTTGCCGCCGAGAGTGGCGCCGACCAGGAGGCCGAAGTAGAGGAAGTAGGGCTCGACGCCCATGGTTGTCGCAACTGCTCCCATCAGGGGCAGCATGGTGGCGACATAAGGGATATTGTCAATGAAGGCGGAAATCGCAACGGAGCCCCAGACGACGATTGAATAAAGCAGGAACATATTGGACCCGCCCGCTTTTGCAATCAGATTTGCCAGGTCATCAATGATGCCGACTTCCCGGATGCCGGCGATGACAACGAAGAGGCCGGCCAGGAGGAGCATGGTCTGGTAGTCCATATTCTTCAAAGAATGGATCATGCCGGCTGTGGATTTCTGCTTACCAATTTCCCAGATGATCGTGGCGATACCGAAGACCATGCAGATGTAGCCGTTGATCATGGCCGGGGTGTTGGGGATGAAGGAGGCGATGATGAGAGCAACGACGTGGCCCAGCATTGTAATGGTCGGAACCAGGTCCTTCACTTCCGTGTGCTGGTCAGAGTCCACGGGCTGCCTGTCCTTGCGGAAGAGGAGCATCATGATGGGAATCGTGGCAAGGGCACCAAGCTCTACAGCGAACATGATGCCGGGCTTCCCATGGAACCAGATGAAGTCCATGAAGTTCATGCCTGCAGCCCCGGCCAGCATGATGGATGTCGTGTCGCCGACCAGGGTGGCCGCCCCCTGCAGGTTCGAAGAAACGGCGATGGAAATCAGCATGGGCACGGGAGAAATCTTCAGCTTCTTGCAGATGGCGAGTCCCACAGGGGCGATCATGAGGACTGTCGCCACATTATCTATGAAAGCGGAGACAATGCCTGCGAAAAGGGACATAATAATGGTCACCCACATGACATTGGGACAGAGCCGCAATAGTCCGTCCGCGATCTTTTCCGGCATCTTCGACTCTATGAAGTAGTCGACAATGACCATGGTGCCGAAGATCATCATGAGCACGTTCCAGTCAATGGCTGTCGGCACCGCGCCCACCGGCAGCATGCCGACAGCGACGAAGACGACCGCTGTCACGAGGGCCACGAGGTAGCGCCATTTCGGCAGCATGACCATCAGGGCATACATGACGATGAAAATAATAATTGCTGCTGTTTTCATGCATCCTCCTTTTTGAAAACGGGGCGAATCCGACTCGACTAGGCTCTGTCTGCGCGGCTCTTTGAGCCGCTTGCCAATCGCCAAGTCTCCCTGTATCAATGTCCCTAAGACTCTCCCTGCGCACGTTGTGCTTGGGACAGTCTAAGGGACATAGAAAAAAGACTTCTGCCCCACCTATACGTGCGGCAAAAGTCTTGCGATTTCGAATACGAATTTCCGGACCCGATTGCGGTACCGTACCCGCAATGTGCTGACGATTCCGGACGGCTTCGGGGTTTTACATTAGTCATATGAATAATGTAAAAACGCGAAGTCCGCTACTCCCTTTTGTTCTGCCAATCATACCCGAAAGACGGCGGAAACACAAGCGGATTTTTCCGTATTCGTTGAAAATACACATTTTGTCTTGTATAATGAATCTATATGCGGCGGGAACGGTATATGTACGAAGGCCTGCTTTTCAGGCCAGATCCGCGGTCCCGCGAAATGAAGCGTTTTTGCATTTCTTTGTATGAAGGAGGAAGTCATGGACGATTTTTTCGATAAGCTGGGGGACACCATTGTATCCGGCGGCAAGGCAGTCGGTGACAAGGCAAAGGAACTTTCCGATGCCGCAAAGATTCAGATCGAGCTGAAGAAGAACGAAGACCTTCTGGCCGAGGAGTTCGCGAAGATCGGCCGCAAATACTATGAAGAGCACAAGGACTCCGACCCCACGGAATTCCAGACCATTGCAGCGGCTGAGCGGCAGATCGCCCATCTGAAGCAGCAGCTTTCCGACGTTCGGGGCACGAAGACCTGCCCGGACTGCGGAGCCGTGAACGATGACGACGCCGAGTTCTGCAAGAAGTGCGGGAAGAAGCT